>JAKQLM010000537.1 GCA_029567145.1 Pseudomonadota bacterium | reverse complement strand
GCCTGTTCGGCCCCGGTCAGGTAGAATTCCTGCGGAGAGTAGCCGTCCTTGACCACCCGCCGCCCGGTCAGCACCCGCGTTGCCCGCACCACCTGTTCACTGGCCGCGCCAAAGTCGATCAGCACCGGATTGCCGTTCTGGTCGATCAGGATGTTGTCGGGCGAGATGTCGCGATGCAGGATGCCCGACTGGTGGATGAAATCGACCGCGCTGAGCATCTTCTTCAGCAAGACCACGATCTGCGCCGGGGTAAAGGCAGTGTCCGTCGTGTTCAGGATGTCGTTCAGGTCTTTGCCGTTGATGAAGTCGATCGCCATGTAGGCGGTGTCGTTGTCTTCGAACACCTGATGCACGCCGACGATGTTCGGGTGAACCAGTTTGGCCAGGCTCCGCGCCTCGTCGATGAAGTTCTGCACGAAGCTGCGCAGATCGCCGGTGTGCTTGCGCGACCGCGCGCGCACGATGCTGTGCGACCGGCGGCTGAGCGTGTTGGGAAAACATTCCTTGATGACCACGGTCCGGTCGAGCGAATCCTTCGCCAGATAGGTGATCCCGAACCCGCCGCTGTTCAGGAATCCAAGGATCGTGTATTGCCCGTCCAGCAGCGTCGCACCCGGTTTCAGGTCATCGGCGAACACGTCCTCGCGTTCGGTCGGGACCGGGGTCAGCTCGGTATCAGTCTCGTGCGGGCCTTGCATCGTTCAGTTCCTGTTCGCGGACGGCTGCGACCAGCACCGGGCGAGATGGCCCGGACATCTGGCGGACACCCGACATCTTGCCACGAAACTGCGGCCAGCCGGGTCCCGGTTCAACCGCCCATCAGCATTCTTTCGCCAAGGGTCGGACCTGGAGTCGTCGTCCAGACCGAAACGATGCACAGGAATCGCGATGATTGGGGCGTGAGCGTGACTCAAACAAGGCCGACGGCGCCAAATTCTGCGCAAGAATAAACATATGCGCCACCAGGACGCCGAATTGCGCGCCAAAGCACAAAGCGCGGCGATTGCCGATCCGACAGCAGCAGGCGGGCACTGTGACAAAAAGGTCAACAGTTTCAGCCTGTAAGCGCAAGGTCGCGGTGGCAAGGCTTACGCCTCGTCAACCGCAGGTGGAACGCCAGCCAGTTGCCCGCCCGGCGATACGAATCAGCGATCCGGTGTCCAGGCCTGCGGCGGCTGGCCGGGCGCAAGGATATGAAAGCCCTGCGCGGCCAGCGTCAGCCAGTCGCCTTCGGTCCCGTCCGGCCACAGGACGCGCAGGTCGGCCTTTGCGCTGGCACCCAGCCCGAAATGCAGCCAGCCGTTCGACCCCGAGGCATGGCCGCCGCCCGAGGTGATCTCGTGCCGCTCGATCTTGTCGTCGTGCCGGATCTCGATCACGGCCCCGATGGCATCCCGGTTCGCGCCCGGTTGCTGCAACCGGACCTGCACCCAGTTGCCCGCAAGGTCCCCGGTCTGGCGCCAGACTTGCGCCTGCGCCCAGCGGTTCACCACCACCAGATCCAGCGCTCCGTCCAGGTTCAGGTCCACGACCTGCGCGCCCCGGCTGATCGCCATGCTGTCCACGCCCGCCGTGTCCCCGGCTTCGACAAAAGTGCCAGTGCCGGTGCCCAGAAGCAGGTTGTTGGGATCGTTCGCGGCAAAGTCGGGCATCTTGGCCACGTTGCCCTTGGCGATGAACAGGTCCAGGACCGCGTCGTTGTTCACGTCGGCAAACTGCGGATGCCAGGCGGTCGAGGGCCTTTCGTCGCCGCCCGCATAGGGCCGGTGCGCCGTCACCCCGGACTTGAAGGCAATGTCGGCATAGTCGGGCTTGCCCGAAGCCGCGTCCTTCAGCACCTGCAGCTTGTTGTCGGCCATCGAGGTCAGGAAGAAATCGGGATAGCCGTCCAGCGTCACGTCGGCGCTGGCGATCCCCATTCCCCAGATGCGCAGCCGTTTCCAGCCGTCGTTCTTTTCGGTGTACAGTCTGGGCGGCTGGCCCGGCTCCAGGTGCCACATCTGTTCCTGCCCTGCCTTGTAGTATTCGCGGTCGTTCGACACCCGCAGACTGGGATGCCCCGACCGGTTCCAGTCGGTGAAGATCATCGACAAGGCACAAAACGACGGGGTCAGCGGGATCGGCGCGGCAAAACGGTCGCCTCCGGGACGATGCAGCCAGTTGTCGGTGCAGGAGCCCCAGGGGAAGGCCTCTTCCTTGCGGTCGATGTAGTTGCCGATGGCCAGCGTCGGCCAGGTCTGCCCGCGTTCCCAGATCGCGGCAAAGGCGGTGGACCAGGCGTCGCCGCCGTCAAAGCCCCAGGAGGCGGTGGCGTCCTTGAACTGGCAGTCGCCCAGCCCGCGCATCAGCGCGTTCCGGCCCTGACGCAGGACCACCAGGTCCATCGCCCCGTCGCTGTCGATGTCCAGGGGATAGGCCCCCAGCACCGCATCCAAGGCCAGCGCTTCGGTCGTCTCGAACGCCAGCGCGCCACCTGTCGTGCTGCGGTTCAGATACAGCGCCGAGGGCGCGGTGCCGCCCGACAGGAACAGTTCGGGAAACCCGTCGCCAGAGCAGTCGAACGTGGCGACCCCGCCGCCGACCATGTATTCCCATTCGCCTTCGAAGCTGGTCGCAAGGCCGGCCGTTGCGGTTTCTTCGGAAAAAACCGGCACGGCAGGATCGGCCAGAGCGGCGCTGGTCAAGGCGGCGCTGGTCAAGGCGGGGCTGGCCAGGGCCAGCAAAAGCACACCGCCGCGCATCAGGCTTCGGTCCGCAGCGCGGCGGCATAGGCCCCGACGGCACGACCCTGCTCCAGCCCCTTTTCATTGCCAAAGGGGTAGTGGATGCCGCCATAAAGCCTTGAAACTGCGGCCTCGTCTGCCGCCGCCGCGAAGGAGGGATAGCTGCGAACGGGAAGGCCTTCGTCGACATGCGTTTCGTCGTCAAAGGCGAAGGTGTCGCCGAAGATCGCGGTCAGCACGGTTGAGGCCGCGCCCGACTGCGTCGAATGCCCCGAGGTGTATTCGGGGAACGGCGGCGTGATCAAAAGCGGTTCCCACGCGGGGTCGATGTGCCGCTTGATGTAGGTGACGGGGCGCAGAAGGTTGTAGCGGAACTTGGTGTCCCAGCAGGAGATGAACGCATCCGCCTGCGCCACGCCCAGCTTGGCCAGCGTCGAGGAGATGACCTCGACCGGCAGGGCGTCACGCTCGGCGATCTGGATGACGATGGCGATCCAGTGCCCCGCCGGGGTCGGGGTCAGCATCGGGTCGTCCGACCAGAACCGCGCGATCAGCTTTTGCTCGTCGGTCAGGTTGCGGCCGGTGTCATACACGTCCAACGCATGGGCGTGGAAGGCAGACCCGGGCGTTTCGTCGTAATCCGGGTGCGGACCGGGGTCGGCGGCAGCGGCTGAGGGCATTGCAAAGGGCCGGTTCCGGGCCCAGTCGGGCAGAAGGGGGGTCTGCTGCAGGCGGATCAGATTGGTCGGCACCCAGTCCTGCGGGCGTGTTCCGGGAGTATATTCTATCGGAAAGCCCATGTTTTGGATCACGGCGCCACCGTCCACGCGCGACCAGGCCAGGATATGCTCGGCGACCACCTGGCCATAGGCCACGCTGCGGTCGACCACGGTCGAGTCGATTCCGTCCCTTGCCGCCTCGCCCATCTTGCGGCCCATCGCCTCGATCGCGCGCTGGCCGGTCGGACCGGTGTTGGCGAAAAGCTCGGCCACGGCTGCCTGCAACGCGGCATGCAGGACGCAGGGTTCGTCAAACTCTCCGTCAGGCCGAAGGGGAACGGCCGCAAGATCCGTCAACTGACCCGCCAGGCTGACAAGCTGCGGGTTGCCCGAGGCCAAAGCCTCATGCGCGGTGATCCCGATATAGGCAAAGGCCCGCGCCGCGACCGGGGGAACATAGGTTGCCGTATGGCGCACCAGTTCCAGGATCAGCTTGTGCCACATGACCATCACCTTGCGCGAGACATCGGCGCGGTCGGCCGCAAAGGCGGGCGTCATGGTCAGCGCAAAAGGCGCGGCAATCGTGAACCCCAGAACCGTGCGGCGACGAAATTTCATGGCAAACCTCCCGGACGATGCGCGTTTGTGTCATGCGCTAACGGAACGGGCAACCGAAACTAGGTGCGCCCGGTCAGCCAGTTTCCCAGCGCCGCCAGCCGCGATGGCCCCGCGCCGGGCCGCGCCTCACGCCGGTCGGCGGCGTTCAACAGCGCGTACATGCCGGTGACGCCCAGCCAGCGGAACGGCTCGCGTTCCCATTCGCGGACGCGGCGGTTGACCCAGGGCAGATGCACAAGGTCGGTGTCGCGCCCAAGGGCCAGGTCAGCCAGCGTCCGCCCGGCCAAGTTCGAGGTGGAGACACCAACCCCGACATAGCCCCCCGCCCAGCCAAGACCCGTCGCCGGGTCCAGCCCCACCGTCGCGCACCAGTCGCGCGGCACGCCCAGCACACCGCACCAGGCGTGGTCGATGCGCGCCTTTGCCGCCGCCGGGAAGTGCCGGTGCAGGATCATGGTCAACCGCTTGATCGTTTCGGGGTCGGGCGCGCCATTGGTGTCGAGGTTCGAGCCGTAGCGGTAGGGCACGCCGCGCGCACCGACCGTGATCCGGCCTTCTCGGGTGCGCTGGCAATAGCAGTAGGCATTGGCGAAATCGCCCAGGATTTCATGGCCCTGCCAGCCGATCTGGTCCCAGACCTGCGCCGACAGGGGTTCGGTCGCGATCTGTGCCGAATTCAGTGGCAACCATTCGCGTTTGCGGCCCGGCAGGGCTGCGGTGAAGCCTTCGGTGCAGCGCAGGATGATCGGGGCGCGAACCGTGCCGTGGTCGGTGGTCACCAGGCCCTTGTCATAACCCGTGACCGTCGTGCCTTCGACCAGCCGCACGCCCAGCCGCTCGACCGTCCGGGCCAGTCCGCGGACCAGTTTCGCCGGTTGCACGCGGGCGACATTGGTCACCACCATCGCCCCCAGCGCGCCGGGAATGCGGATGCGGTCGGCCAGGTCCGCGGCCCCCATCTCGAACACCCGGGCCTCTTCGCCCCAATGCCGCCGATGCGCGACTTCGGCCCGCAACCGACCCACCTGCGCGGGCCGTGTCGCCACCATCAGCTCTTCGGTCCGCCGGATGTCGGCGTCGATGCCTTCGGATTCGGTCACGCGGATCACCTCGTCCACCGTGCCGTTCATCGCCTCGACCATGGCGCGGACGGCATGTTCGGACGAAGTTTCCAGATAGCGGGCGTGGTTCCAGGCAAAGCCCCCCGTCAACCAGCCGCCATTGCGACCCGAGGCGCCGAACCCGGCAAAGTCCTTTTCGACGACCAGCACATCCAGCGCGGGGTTTGCCTGCTTCAGATAGTAGGCCGTCCAAAGCCCTGTATACCCCGCGCCGATGATCACCACATCGGCGGATGTATCCCCTGCCAATGCCGCGCGCCGGAACGGCAGCCCAAGATCGGCATACCAGAAGGAAACGTCGCCGGTCTTCATCGTCCACCGTCCCGGAAATGGTAGGCCCGGAGGTAGTCCAAGCCACGTTGAATTTGTTACACTATCTTCTCAGGTGGGCGCAATCGGTGGGCACGTTTCAGTCTTGGCAGTTCGTTTTTGCTGTCAGGGTGGGCACAGAAACTCATGAGGTTTCATGCTGGGAGTCCCATTGCGACGACAGGGGATACCTTGTTCCCAACATGTATATGCCCGAGTGAACATCAATCATGCTCCATCCGTCCCGCCCAACCACC
>JAKQLM010000042.1 GCA_029567145.1 Pseudomonadota bacterium | reverse complement strand
TCGTCCAGCGTGGGCTTGTGCCCGGCAGGCACCCACCACATCACGAAATGCATCCGGCCCAGGATCTCGAACCACTCCTGCCGCCGTTCGTAGAACGCACGGTGGACGGTGTTCCAGACGAAATGCTCCAGCGTTTCCACGCTTTCCCAGACCGTCAGGTTCGACACATACTGCGGGTCGCCGCCGATCTTGGCCTCGGTGTTCCCGGTATTTGACTTCCGGGGCCCGGGTTCGCCCGAGCCTTCCATCATCCAGACAAAGCCCGGCATCCGCTTGCCCATGCCGTTCACCCGGTCCAGCGCGGCCATGAACTCGGCCACGCGCGGGTCGTCCGTGGGGGCCGACAGGCGCCCCACGTTCAACTCGGCCAGATGATGCCCGGCGGGCTGGATCATTTTGTCGACCTCAACAAATCACCGATCAGGCTGCCCTTTGCGATCTCTTCCTCGCCGATGGCGCAATAGACCGCCTCGTCGCCCGGTTCCGCCCCGCGTTCCTTCAGGATTTCGGCGGCCATCGCCTTGCCCTTCGCCTTTTCCTCTTTCGAGGTGACGAAGTCGCGGATTTCCTGGCCCGTGTAGCCCTCTTTCAAGGCATAGTCGCGCAGCTTGGTCAACTCGTTCAGCGCGCGCATCTTGCGGGCTTCCAGGGTCGAGCAGTTGTCGTCGATCGCGTCGCCGATAAAGCCCTGCAGCAGGGTGTCGACGATCACCTCGTTTTCGTTGATCGGCACCAACGCCAGCGCAGGCGTCGCGACGACCAGGGCGGCAAGGGTCAGGGTGAAGCGTTTCATGAGGATCTCCTTGGCTGAAACTACCGCAGAGATGGGGGAGAACCCCCTTGATATGCCATGACAAACCCGCCCGATCAGCGGTTTGTGACCGATGATGACCGCACTTGTCATGCACAGCCCTCCGGATAGACCCATTCGCCCGTCGCCCGGTCGAACCGGTCGTAGATCGACACGCTGACCTTGCCGCCGCAGACCGCATCCGCCGCCGTGCGGGCCGCAGCGCCCTCCCACATCTGGAACGGCTGGCCAGCGTTGCTCACCCGGACAGGCTCGGCCGACCGGGGCGTCGCGGCGGGCCCCGACGGCACGCAGGCGGCACAGGCCAGCATCACCGGCGATATGAGCATCGCGCGCATCATCCCTCGCACCGGAACCCGTCAAACCACCAGTCGCCGGTCGCCGGGTCCTTGTAGACGACTTGCGTGTCAAATCCGTCCGACGTGATGTCCTTGCGGCCGCAGAATTCGGCAAGCGCCCGGATCGCCCGGTCGCGGTCGTCTGCGCTGCCCGAGATGATGACCGTATCCGCCGTGCCCGACTGCACGAACTCGGTCTTGCCGGTTGCCGCGTTCATCGGCGCGATCATGCTGGGCCAGTCGTACATTTGCTGGGCGACCAGCGTCATGCCGTCGATCTCGATCGGTGTGCCCGCCAGGACGCCATCGGCCCGCTGGGAGTCCGGAATGTCCGTCGACACGCAGGCCGCCAGCAGCAGCGGCAGGATCAGCGCGCGGATCATTCGGCGGCCACCGCCGAAACGCGCCCCGTGCGCTTGGCCTTGATCCGGTCCTCGATCTCGTCACGGAAGGCGCGGATCAGGCCCTGGATCGGCCAGGCGGCGGCATCGCCAAGGGCGCAGATCGTGTGGCCCTCGACCTGCTTGGTGACCGACAGAAGCATGTCGATCTCCTCGACCTCGGCCTCGCCACGCACCAGCCGGTCCATCACCCGCATCATCCAGCCGGTGCCTTCGCGGCAGGGGGTGCACTGGCCGCAGGATTCGTGCTTGTAGAACTTGGACAGCCGCCAGATCGCCTTGATGACATCCGTGGACTGGTCCATCACGATCACCGCCGCCGTGCCCAGACCCGACCGCTGTTCGCGCAGCCAGTCGAAATCCATGATCGCGTCGTCGCATTGCGCCTTGGTCAGCAAGGGCACCGAGGACCCGCCGGGGATCACCGCCTTGATGTTGTCCCAACCGCCCCGGACCCCGCCGCAATGGCGTTCCAGAAGCTCTTTCAACGGGATCGACATGGCCTCTTCGACCACGCAAGGGTTGTTGACGTGGCCCGAGATGCCGAACAGCTTGGTCCCGGTGTTGTTCGGGCGGCCAAAGCTGGCAAACCAGTCGGACCCGCGGCGCAGGATGGTCGGGACCACCGCAATCGATTCCACGTTGTTCACCGTGGTCGGACAGCCGTAAAGACCGGACCCTGCCGGGAACGGCGGCTTCATCCGGGGCATGCCCTTCTTGCCTTCCAGGCTTTCCAGAAGGGCAGTTTCCTCGCCGCAGATATAGGCCCCGGCCCCGTGGTGCAGATAGAGGTCAAAGTCCCAGCCGGATTTCGCCGCGTTCTTGCCCAGCATCCCGGCGTCATAGCATTCGTCGATGGCGGCCTGCAGCGCCTCACGCTCGCGGAT
>JAKQLM010000041.1 GCA_029567145.1 Pseudomonadota bacterium | reverse complement strand
TTTCCAGGTCGATGGCAAGCCGGTGACGATCCGCAACCCGGCGCAGGCCGTGGCGGCGGGGTTCGGCTTCTGCCCCGAGGACCGCAAGCTGGACGGCATCTTTGGCGAGCTGTCGGTGCGCGAGAACATCATCATCGCGCTGCAGGCCAAGCTGGGCTGGTTCCGCGCGCTGAACCGCGACGACCA
Source organism: Pseudomonadota bacterium (assembly GCA_029567145.1). Lineage (GTDB taxonomy): Bacteria > Pseudomonadota > Alphaproteobacteria > Rhodobacterales > Rhodobacteraceae > Tabrizicola. The sequence goes on along the minus strand of JAKQLM010000041.1, from coordinate 2,829 downwards.
GATCGACCTTGCGGGCCGTTATGCCGAGGCGCTGGACATCCGCGCGGCGGACCATGACATGCCGGTCAAGCTGTTGTCGGGCGGCAACCAGCAAAAGGTGATCCTGGCGCGCTGGCTGGCGATCGACCCCACGTTCCTGATCCTGGACGAACCGACGCGCGGCATCGACGTGGGCGCGCACGCCGAAATCGTGCGCACGATCAACCGCTTGCGCGAGGAAGGCCTGGCGCTGTTCGTGATCAGCTCGGAGCTGGACGAGGTGGTGGCCTATTCCAACCGCATCGTGGTGATGCGCGACCGCGAGATGGTGGCCGAACTGGCAGGCGACGAGATCGCGCCGGATGCCATCGTCCAGGCGATTGCCGGAACGCCGCCCGTTTCTGCGCAGGAGGTGCGCCCGTGACCCGTCCGACCGCCGATCTGCGGCCTGTCAGCCCGCCCCCCCTGCCCCGGTCGCGGCCGTTGGCGCAGATCTTCCAGCGCCCGCAGGTGATTGCCCTGGCCGCCGTGCTGCTGGTCAACTGGGCGCTGTTTCCCGGGTTTTTCAACGTCACCTGGCAAGATGGCCGGTTCTTTGGCAGCCTGATCGACGTGTTGAACCGCGGCGCTCCGGTCGCGATCCTGGCCATCGGGATGACCATGGTCATCGCCACCAAGGGCGTTGATCTGTCGGTCGGCGCGGTCATGGCGATTTCCGGCGCGGTGGCGGCGGTGATGGTCACCTCGGGCTATCCGGCGTGGTTTGCGGTGCTGGCGGCGCTGGGGTCTGGCCTGATCTGCGGGCTGTGGAACGGCGTGCTGGTGACGCTGCTGGACATCCAGCCGATCATCGCGACGCTGGTCCTGATGGTCGCGGGGCGCGGCCTGGCGCAGTTGGTGACCGAGGGCTACATCGTCACCTTCAGCGACCCGGTGCTGATCTTCATCGGGACGGGGTCCTTCCTGGGCTTTCCGATGCCGGTCGTCATCGCGCTGGTGCTGATGGTCCTGGCCACGCTGATCGTGCGGCGCACGGCGCTTGGCCTTCTGATCGAGGCGGTGGGCGTCAACCGCTCTGCCGCGCGGTTTGCCGGGTTGTCGGCCAATGCGCTGCTGCTGATCGTCTACACCTTCGCCGGGTTCTGCGCGGCGATTGCCGGGCTGATCGTGGCGGGTGACATCCGGGGGGCGGATGCCAACAACGCCGGGTTATGGCTGGAGCTGGACGCGATCCTGGCTGTGGTCATCGGCGGCACGTCCCTGATGGGGGGGCGGTTTTCCATTCCCATGGCGGTCCTGGGTGCGATGATCATCCAGGCGATGAACACCGGCATCCTGATTTCCGGCTTTTCGCCAGAGTTCAACCTGGTGGTGAAATCCGCCGTCATCATCGTGATCCTTGTCCTGCAATCCCCCCTGTCGGCGCGTCTGTTCCGCCGCCTGCCCGGAAGCCCGAAATGACCCGCAGCCTCAGACCGCTTCTGGCGACCGCGCTGATCTTTCTGTTCGCCTACCTGCTGGCCGTAATGCAGCACCCGGCGATGTTTTCGACCCGGGTGGTCGGCAACTTTCTGACCGACAACGCCTTTCTTGGCATCGCGGCGGTGGGGATGACCTTTGTCATCCTGTCCGGCGGGATCGACCTGTCGGTCGGCGCGGTTATCGGGTTCACCACGGTCCTGATTGCCGTCCTGATCATGTGGCTGAACCTCCATCCCCTGCTGGCCTTTGGCATCGCGCTGGTCGTCGCGTCGGGGTTCGGAGCCATCATGGGGGCGGCGATCCACTATCTGAAGGTGCCAAGCTTCATCGTCACGCTGGCGGGCATGTTCCTGGCGCGCGGCGGGGCGTCTGTCCTGTCGCCCGACAGCATCGGGATCGAGCATGAGTTTTATTCGGCAGTGTCGAAAAGCTATATCCTTCTGCCCGGTGGCGGGCGGCTGACGGTCGTGGGCATGATCATGCTGGCGGTCTTTGCGGTGGCCATCCTTCTGGCGCATCGGACGCGGTTCGGGTCGAACGTCTATGCGCTGGGGGGGTCCGAGACCTCGGCCGCGCTGATGGGCGTGCCGGTCGCGCGGACGACGATCACGATCTATGCGCTGTCCTCGGGGCTGGCGGGCCTCGCCGGGGTGGTGTTTTCGCTTTACACCTCGGCCGGGTACAGCCTGAACGCGCTGGGGGTGGAGCTGGACGCCATCGCGGCCGTGGTGATCGGCGGCACGCTGTTGACCGGGGGTTACGGGTTCATCGCGGGCACGTTCATCGGCGTGATGCTGCAGGGATTGGTGCAAACCTACATCGTCTTTGACGGAACCTTGTCCAGCTGGTGGACCAAGATTGTGGTCGGTGTGCTTTTGTTTATGTTCATCGTGCTGCAGCGCCTGGTCTTCCGGGCCGGACCGAGACGAACCTGAAGGGCCGTGGACTGAGATGAGCGAACCCGGGAGCCTGATCCGAACGCTCTCCGGGCGGCAAGCGGCGCGGAACTTTCATTCCTATGTGATCAACGAGGTGGGTCTGGCCATCGTCGGTGGCGCGATGCCGGTGGGGTCAAGCCTGCCGGGCGATGCCGAGATGATCGGGCGCTTTGGCGTGTCACGGACCGTCCTGCGCGAGGCGCTGAAGACGCTGGAGGCGAAGGGCCTGGTCGAGGCGCGGGCCAAGGTCGGCACGCGGGTCTTGCCGCAGTCGCGCTGGAACCTGTTTGACCGGCAAGTGCTGGCCTGGAAGCTGGAAAGCGGGCCGCCCGCGGCGTTCGTGGCGGCGTTGCAGGCGGTGCGAGAGCCGCTGGAGGTGCAGGCGGCGGAAGCGGCGGCCCGGCACCGCGAGGCGGAACATGTCCGGCTT
>JAKQLM010000474.1 GCA_029567145.1 Pseudomonadota bacterium | reverse complement strand
CGTGGGCGAGGCGGGCACCGCCGCCGCCGGCGCGGCCGTGATGAATGCCGTGAACGATGCGCTGCGCCCCTTTGGCGCGCGGCTTTGCCAAACCCCGATGACCCCGGCGCGCATCCTGGCTGCCCTGGGCATCGGTCCGACCGAACGGGATGAGACATGGAACTGACCGGAAGCCACAGCCTGACCCAGCCGCCCGAAATCGTCTGGCGCGCGCTGTTCGACCCCGAAGTGCTGGCCCGCGCCATCCCGGGCTGCGAGACGCTGGCGCAGACCTCGGACGATGCCTTCGCCGCCACGGTGAAGCTGAAGGTCGGCCCGGTCTCGGCCCGGTTCAAGGGCGAGGTCGAACTGGCCGACAAGGAGCCGCCCTTCGCCTGCACCCTGTCGGGCAAGGGCTCGGGCGGGATCGCGGGCTTCGCCAAGGGGGCGGCGCGGGTGACGCTGGCGCCTGAAGGCACGGGCACGGTTCTCAGCTACACCGCCGAAGCCGCCCTGGGCGGCAAGCTGGCCGCGCTGGGAAGCCGGCTGATCCAGGCCACGGCGGCGAAGCTGGCCGACGAATTCTTCACCCGCTTCGCCGATGTGCTGAACGAAACCACCACCACCGCCACGACCGCCACCACCGACTGACTGACCGACTGACATAACCGCGGGCCGCGCATGGAGGAACAGGCGCCGGACCCGCGCCCCAGGGAGGACCGAGGAATGACGACCAGACGCAGCTTCATCACCGCAACCGGCGGCGCGCTTGCGCTGCCCTTCCTGGCCCGCCGCGCCCGCGCGGCCGAGGCGATCGACATCCAGATCGGGTCAAGCCATCCGACCACGAATATCTGGGCCTATGCGATGCAGAACGCCCTGCAGCCCGAAGTCGACCGGATCCTGGCCGAGAAGGGCGGCAATTACACGATCAACTGGCACGAGAACTATGGCGGCACGCTGTACAAGTTCTCGGACACCCGCGCCGCGGTGCGCGACGGGATCGTCGATATCGGCATGGTGGGCACGCTTTGGGAAGGCTCGGCCATGCCCTTGCAGAACATCACCTATTACACG
>JAKQLM010000452.1 GCA_029567145.1 Pseudomonadota bacterium | reverse complement strand
GCTCAGTGAGTTCCGCCGCATCGTCAACATGGTGCAGAAAGGCGAACGCGAAGCGCGCATCGCCAAAAAGGAAATGGTCGAAGCCAACTTGCGCCTCGTGATTTCCATCGCCAAGAAATACACCAACCGTGGCCTGCAATTCCTCGATTTGATTCAGGAAGGCAATATCGGGTTGATGAAAGCGGTCGACAAATTCGAATATCGCCGTGGCTATAAATTCAGCACCTATGCGACCTGGTGGATCCGGCAGGCGATCACCCGTTCGATTGCCGATCAGGCGCGCACCATCCGCATTCCCGTGCACATGATCGAAACGATCAACAAGCTGGTGCGGACGGGCCGCCAGATGCTGCACGAAATCGGCCGCGAACCGACGCCCGAGGAACTGGCCGAAAAGCTGCAGATGCCGCTCGAAAAGGTCCGCAAGGTGATGAAGATCGCCAAGGAGCCGATCTCGCTGGAAACGCCGATCGGGGACGAGGAAGACAGCCAGCTTGGCGACTTCATCGAAGACAAGAACGCGATCCTGCCGCTGGAATCCGCCATTCAGGAAAACCTGAAGGAAACCACAACCCGCGTGCTGGCCTCGCTGACGCCCCGCGAAGAACGCGTGCTGCGCATGCGCTTTGGCATCGGGATGAACACCGATCACACGCTGGAAGAAGTCGGCCAGCAGTTCAGCGTCACCCGCGAGCGTATCCGCCAGATCGAGGCAAAGGCCCTGCGCAAGCTGAAGCACCCGAGCAGGTCACGGAAGCTGCGGTCGTTCCTGGATCAGTGAGTTGGACGGACAGAAGATGGCAAAGAACGAAAGAACGTCCACGATTGTTCGGTCCAAGGGATCACGGCAGACCGTTTTGACGGATTCGGTCAGGTCCGGCCAAGCCACGGAAAAGGCAGCGGCGTCTGCGCTGCCTCTGCGTGCGAGTTCCGGGTCAGTGCGCGTCATCAAGGATGTCTCGGCTGAACACCGTGACGCCCTGAAACGTCTTGTGGATCGGTGAGCCACTACCGTGTGACCCTCCCCGATGTCCTGGCCGCGCACGTCGAGGCGTTGACCTACGGCGGTCGCGCCGGTGTTGTTAGCCTTGATTCGATCCAGTCTGCAATCGGCCGCCCCTATTCCGGCTACCATCGGGCGATCCATCTCAAGGCTGCTCACTTCTTCATGCCCTGATTCAGAACCACGGCTTCGTTGACGGCAACAAGCGGACTGCCCTGATCGTCACGCTGCTGATGATCGAACGCAGCGGATACCGACTGACGTTGACGGGCGACGAACGCATCGATGATGTCGTCGTTTCTGTCGCCGACGGCTCGATGAACTTTGGGGCCTTGGCCGACTGGTTCAGATCACGCCTTGCGACTTCCAAACCGTAGGGTGCGGCTCACAGCGCACCCTCCGCCTTTCCCCACCTTGCGCCCCCGCCGCCATCGCCGCACACTCCCACCCATGCGCGCAGCCCTTCTCCTTCTCACCCTCTCCGCCCCGGCGCAGGCCGCCTGCCCGGGCGAGACGCTGTTTTCCTGCACCATCGGCCCCAAGACCGTGCAGGTCTGCCACGACGCGGGCAGCGTCACCTACAGTTTCGGCCCCAAGGATGCGCCGGAACTGACCCTGACCGAACCCCTCGTCTCTGTCGCCGCAACCCGCTGGCCCGAGAACATGAACGCCACTGCCACCTGGGAAACGGTCGAATTTTTTACCAACGGCTATTTCTACGAAGTCTGGACCGGCCTTGACGCCGACCTGCGCGACGGGGGCGTCAAGGTCCGGCAGGGCACCACGCTGATCGCCGACCTGGCCTGCGACCCCGACACCGCCACGCCGATGGATCGACTTTCCGTGCTGAAACAGGGCCTTGGCCAGTGCTGGGACCCCGACAGCCAGGGCTGGACGCCCTCTTGCACCTAAGCTCACCCCTTCGCGAAAGGCCCCCCCATGCGCGCCGCTCTTGTCCTTGCCCTGCTTGCCGCCCCTGTCGCCACGCCGCTTTGGGCCGCCTGCCAGGGTGACATGGGCTTTTCCTGCCAGATCGGCGACAAGTCCCTGGACGTCTGCTACTGGAAGGGCATGCTCACCTACCTTTACGGCCCCGACGGCAAGCCGGAACTCACGATATCAGAGCCGTTCGAGACGGTCGCCTTCACCCCCTGGCCCGGCATCGGCAGAAGCTTGTGGGAAACCGTCGCCTTCCGGAATGACGGCTACACCTATGAGGTCTGGACCAGCGTCGACCGCGACCCCGAGGCCACCGAGCCGCGCACCGGGGGGGTCCGCGTCCTGCAAGGGGAAACCACCGTCGCCGAACTGACCTGCGACCCCGGCACCGCCACCCCGATGGAAACGCTATACGATCTCAAGGACGCGATCGGCCAGTGCTGGGACCGGGACAGCCAGACCTGGGGGCTGTGCAACTAGGCCGGCGGCGGGGTGACGGCCTCCCAGGCCTCGCCCATCGCCAGAATGCAGGCCGTGCCGTTGGCATAGCTTTGCACCAGCGTCCAGTCGCCCGAGTCGCGGGTCCAGACCTCCAGCACCGCTTCGGTGTCCCGCAGCCCCGCCCCCACCACGCGCGCGCCTTGCAGCCGCTGCACCAGTTCGGCCCGGGGCACGCAGATCACTTCGGCAATCGGGCTTTGCGCCGCCGCCGGTCCTGCCGCCACCAAAAAGGGAACGAGTCGCCACCACATGCACGGAATCGTAACACGCGCATGACCGATTGCACCCGTTTTTCCTTTGCGCCATCGGTCTTGCCAGACCCGCCCGCCCGCCGCATCCTGCAGGCCAGCCGCCCCGGACCCCAAGCGCACGCCACCCCATGCCCAGACCGTCCCATGCCCACACCTTCCCATTCCCGGGCCCCTATGACGATGTCGTCAGCCTGGGCAGCACCTGCCAGCCCGCGCACCAGCTGCGCCGCTGCCTGGGGCTTAGCCACGCGCAGGTCTTCGACTGGCTGGTGACCACCGATCCCGGGATCCTGCAGCTTGTCGACAGCGGCCTTGACGGCTTTTTCCAGCCCGGCACCCTGGCCCCGAACGCCAAGGGCGTGATCGTCGATGCCCGCACCGACACCCGCTTCCTGCATGACTTCCCCGCAGGCCAGCCCTTCGACACCGCCCATGCCAAGGCCGCCCCGCGCATGGCTGCCCTGGTGCAGCGCTGGCGGGATCTGGCCGCCTCGGACCGCCGGGTCCTGTTCATCCGCGAACACTTCTGGACCGGTCAGCCTGTGCGCCAGGCCGACCTTCTGCACGATGCCCTGCGCCGGGCTGCCCCCCGGCTCTGCTTTCGCCTGCTTTACCTGACCCGGCCCGACGTCCACCCCCTGCCGCCCGACCGCCCCGACCTGCTGCACCGCCCGCTTGCGCCGCCCGACCCGCCGGACTGGCGCGGCGACAATGCCGCCTGGCAGGCGCTTTTCGACACATGCCTCGCGCTGCCGCCGCCCCCAGGGCCCGCCGCCGCCTGAGTCCCCCCCTGAGTCCCCGCCGCCACAGTCCTGCCCCCAGATGCAGGGCCGCAAACTTCGCGCTTCCCGAAATCCATGACGCGCCCCTATAGTCTGTGGCAGGAACCGGGGGAAACACCCGACCTTGAGGCAGGTATAACAACAAAAGCAAGGAGGGGGCCGATGCGCTGCCCATTCTGCGGCAACATCGACACGCAAGTGAAGGATTCGCGGCCCGCGGAGGATCACGTCTCGATCCGCCGTCGTCGCTTTTGTCCGGCCTGCGGCGGCCGCTTCACCACTTACGAACGTGTCCAGTTGCGTGATCTTGTCGTGATCAAATCCTCTGGCAAGCGTGAGGATTTCGACCGCACCAAGCTGGAACGCTCGATCCGCATCGCGATGCAGAAGCGCCCGATCGACCCCGAACGCATCGACCAGATGATCAGCGGCATCGTGCGGCGGCTGGAATCGCTCGGTGATACCGACATCCAGTCCAAGCAGATCGGCGAGATTGTCATGGAATCCCTCGCCCGGATCGACACCGTCGCCTACGTTCGTTTTGCCAGCGTTTACAAGAACTTCCAGACGGCGGACGACTTCGACGGTTTCGTTTCCGAACTCCGGCCCGGCAGCGCCGCCGAAGAGTGAGCGACCCTGACCACATGGCCCACGCCCTGCGCCTTGCCGCGCGGGGCCTGGGCAATGTCTGGCCCAACCCCGCCGTGGGCTGCGTCATCGTCAAGGACGGGATCGTGGTCGGCCGCGGCTGGACCCAACCCGGCGGCCGCCCCCATGCCGAGGTCCGCGCGCTGGAACAGGCCGGTCCTCTCGCCGCAGGGGCCACCGCCTTTGTCACGCTGGAGCCCTGCGCGCACCACGGCCACACCCCCCCTTGCGCCAATGCCCTGATCGCCGCCAAGGTCGAAAGGGTCGTCACCGCCCTCACCGATCCCGACCCAAGGGTCTCTGGCAAAGGCCACGCCATGCTTCGCGCCGCAGGCATCGCGGTCACCGAAGGCGTGCTGACAGCGCAGGCCACCCAGCTCAACGCCGGTTTCCTGAAGCGCGTGACCCAGGGCCTGCCCTTCGTCACCCTGAAACTCGCGGCCAGTCTCGACGGCCGCACCGCCACCGCGACGGGTGAATCCCGCTGGATCACCGGCCCAGAAGCCCGCCGCAAGGTTCATGGCCTTCGCCTCAGCCACGATGCTGTCATGGTCGGCTCCGGCACCGCCCTTGCCGACGACCCCGACCTCACCGTCCGCGACATGGGCGACGTCCGCCAACGCGTCCGCATCGTCCTCGACCGGCTCCTGAAACACTCCCCCGAAAGCCGCCTCGGCCGCACCGCCAAGGACCACCCTGTCTGGGTGGTTCACGGCCCATCGGCACCGCACGCCGCGCGCCGCGCCTGGCACCCGACCGGGGCCTCCCTGATTGAAATCCCGGAAACCAACGGCCACCTTGACCTGACCGCCACCTTGCAGACGCTTGCCCAGAAGGGCCTGACCCGCATTCTCAGTGAAGGCGGCAGCACGATCGCCGCAGCGCTGATCAAAAAGGGGCTGGTGGACGAGCTGGCGATGTTCACCGGGGGGGTGTTGATCGGCGGAGAGGGGCATCCGGCATTCGGGGCGCTAGGATTGACGGCATTGTCCGATGCCGCCAGGCCCACCTTGCGCGCCGCGCAAATCCTGGGTGCCGACACCTATTCGCGTTGGACACTGGCCTGATCATCCGGTCCGATTTCTCGGCAATTATCCCGGCTGCTGATTTGCTAGACTACTAAGCGGACTTTCCAAACTCGCGGCCCGATCCGGCCGCCCGTTTCACGTCAGTCCTCGGGGACGAATTGAGTCCAGGAACTGAATCCCACTCCACGTCTCTTGCCGCATCTTTGACGGGGCTGACCCCGGTTCTTTCCAATTGCTCTTTTCCAAATACTCCCGCCTTGGGCAGCCTGTCACCGGCATCCGGCCGCAGGGTTAACCCCGCCTTCCACGACCGCACGTAGAGACGGAAGGAAGACGCCGGAAAGACGGGAAAAAGACGCCGGAAATCCCCCCGGCGCCGATCCGTTAACCGCTCACCAATGCCCGGTGGACGCCATGCTCACCCAAGGCTCCGCCGGGGCCTTTGCGGCCCCCTTCTGCAACAGCTCCACCGACACATTGTCGGGGCTGCGGACAAACGCCATCCGCCCATCCCGCGGCGGGCGGTTGATCAGCACCCCGTTCTTCTGCAGGTTCGCGCAGGTCGCATAGATGTCGTCCACCTCATAGGCCAGATGCCCGAAATGCCGCCCATCCGACGGCAGCCCCGGGTCGCCGTCCCAGTTGTAGGTCAGCTCGACCGGGCAGTCCTCCTGCCCCGGGGGGGCCATGAACACCAGCGTGAACCGCCCGCCCTCATTCTCGTACCGCCGCGTTTCGACCAGCCCCAACAGCGCATAGAACGCCATCGACTTCTCCAGATCCTTCACCCGGACCATCGTGTGCAAATATCTGATCGTCATCATTCTCTCCTCATGACACCCGGACATCTTGCGGTATCCCCGC
>JAKQLM010000444.1 GCA_029567145.1 Pseudomonadota bacterium | reverse complement strand
TGCTTGATGAACGCATCGTTGGCCGGGCTCTTGATGGACATGAAGTAGTTCCAGGCCGCCAGGTGACCGGCGAGGTTGGTGGTGTCGAGGCCCGAAAGCTCCTCTTCACCGACCGAGAAGGCGACGACGGGCAGCGTGTCGGCGGTGACGCCGGCGGCAGCCAACTCCTTGTAGAAACCGATGTTGGCATCGCCGTTGATGGTCGAGATGACGCCAACCTTCTTGCCGTCCGCGCCCAGGGCCACGACGTCGCCCACGATCTTGGACCAGTCGGAATGGCCGAACGGGGTGTAGTTGACGAAGATGTCTTCCTTGGGGATGCCCTTCGAGATCAGGTAAGCCTCCAGAATGTTGTTCGTGGTGCGCGGATAGACATAGTCGGTGCCCAGAAGCGCGAACTTGGTCACGCCCAGTTCCTCAAGGTAGTAATCCACCGCCGGGATCGCCTGCTGGTTCGGGGCGGCGCCGGTGTAGAAGACGTTCTTCGACGATTCCTCGCCTTCGTACTGGACCGGATAGAAGAGAAGCCCGTTCAACTCCTCCATCACCGGCAGCACGGATTTGCGGGACACGGACGTCCAGCAGCCGAACATCACGTCGACCTTGGACACGGTCAGCAGCTCACGCGCCTTTTCTGCGAAAAGCGGCCAGTCGGACGCAGGATCCACGACCACGGCCTCCAGCAGCTTGCCCAGAAGCCCGCCCTTGGCGTTCTGCGCTTCGATCAGCATCAGCATCGTGTCTTTCAGTGTGGTTTCCGAAATCGCCATCGTGCCCGAAAGCGAATGCAGCACGCCGACCTTGATGGTTTCGGCCTGCGCGAACGCAAAGCGCGGCATCGTCATGGCGGCAGCAGCGGCCGCACTGGTCAAAAGCGTGCGTCTGGTCAGTTTCATGTCGTGATCCCCTGTCACTTGGCCGCCTCTGGCGCTTCCGTTCTGCGGAAGGCAGTCCATAGTCCGAGGGCAGCTCTGGTTGCACCCGTGCGGTGGTGATGTCCGCCAAGACCTGTCGCCACCGCACACCCCGGCCCCCATGGACCGTGTGGGCAAAGCAAAGGCCAGGGTTCCCTTTCCGGCAATCGATGCCGCCCGTTTGATGGGCCGTCAGGCGGCTTTGCCGCAATTATATGCGGATTTCTGCAGCGCAGCGTGAAAATTGGGCGCAGCGCCAGTGGCGCTGTCAGGGATCGGGCCAGGTGGCCTGCTGCAGCGCGACCCAGCCTGCTGACAGGGGCGGCGGCGGGCTGTGGTCCTGCCAGAACTCCAGCCGAAGATGGTCGGGCTGGTCCGGGGCCTCGGCCAGCGCGGCCAAGATCCACCGCATGCGAAAGCCATCGTCCAGCAGACCCTCGGCGTAAAAGGCGATCTCTTCCGCCTCCAGCGCCTCGGTCGGGTGCGGGTCCCAGCCCGTGGCCCCGCCCCAGAACACCAGCCCTTCGATGGTGGGGGACTTGCGCACAATGCGGATCAGCGGGGCAAGAAACGTCTCTTGCGGGGTAGGGTCGGGCTTCTGCGGGGCCATGGGCTGTCCTGACAAAGGGGGTGATCAGGCCTGCAACGCGCCGGGCAACGCGGCGCAAAGCGCTGGCTGCACGGCCGAGACAAGCGCCTGATAAGCGGTCAGGCGGTCGGCGGTGAAATGTCCGGCTTCTGCCAGAAGGTTCACCGTGCCCAGCACCGGACCGCCGTCATGGACGGGAATGTTGATGCACGAGCCCAGGCCCAGCGACACGATCAACGCGTGATCGAAGAAGTACTTCGCGAATTCGGGCGGCGTGTTGGCGACAAAGGTCTGCCGGTCGATGATCGTCGTCTGATGCCAGCCGTCGCGGGTCAGCGGCTTGGTGCCCGCCACCGGATATTCGACCGGGTGCGATGTGTAGACCCGCCGCGCCACCCCTGCCGCGGGGTCCAGCGCGGTGATGGTGAACAGCCGGGCGCCAAGCGCAGCGCAACGGGCGTGAAGGTCAGCGAAGGACGTCATTTCAAAAGCTCGGGTTTGCGCCTGATCAAGGCTGGGCGATCTGCAGGGTGTAGTGTGTGAAGTGCAGGCAGGCTGTCAATGCGGAGGGCTGGATGCAGTACAGGATTAGCGCGCGACGCGTCGATGAAAACGGCAGCGTGGCCAATTCGCACGGGGCCGAAGTGGCCTTGGGCACCGATCTTTCGGGGACCCCGGGGGCGATGAACCCGGTGGAACTGCTGTTGTCGGCGCTGGCGGCCTGCATGATCAAGGGGGTCGAGCGGGTGACACCGATGCTGGGGTTCCAGCATGACGGGGTGTCGGTGGCACTAGAGGCCGACCGACAAGACGCGCCGCCCAAGCTGGTCGCGATCCGGTACGAGATCGTGGTGGTGACGGAAGAGACCGACCAGCGGCTGGACCTTCTGCACCGCAACATCCTGAAATACGGGACGATTTCCAATACCCTGGCTGGCGCGGTGCCGCTGACAGGCACGATCCGGCGGGCCTGAGGTGCCGGAATTTTCGAAAATTCCGGACCGATTTCTTTGAAGAAATCGGCCCCTACCGCCGGGTCATCGCGATGCGGATCAGGGCGCGTTCCATCAGCGCCATGCCGGGGGCCTTGCTGGCGGACCGCAAGGTAAGGTCCGTCTCCAGCAGGATCGACACCGCCTGTTCCAGCGCCCGCGTGCCCCATTGACCAGCCTGACGCCCCATCGCGTCCTTTTGCTTGAAGTTCACCCGCGCCTTCTGGATGCCCACCCCCGGCCCCTGCGGGTCGGTCGCGGCGGCGTGCAGGATGCGGAAGTGCCGAAGGGCCGCGATGCAGATCGTGACCGGCAGGGTGCCCTGCCCCTCCAGCCGCCGGAACAAGGGGCCGATGGCCGGGGCCCGCGCCTCGGCCACGGCGGCGACCAGATCGTCCACTTCGGCTTCAATGGTGGCGGGAGCCATGGCGGCGACATCGGCGGGGGTCAGGGCAGTG
>JAKQLM010000434.1 GCA_029567145.1 Pseudomonadota bacterium | reverse complement strand
GCCGATGCCAAGGCGTTTGAGCGCGCGGTGGCTGAGCGCGAAGATCAGGAAGATCAGGACCAGCCCTTCGCCCAGCAGGCCCGCATCGCCCGTGCCAAGCCCCGAGCGGCCCGCGATGCCCGAGGTCGACAGCGTGCCCATCGCGTGGATCAGCGAGGTTGTCGCGGTTTCGCCGGCCAGAAGCAGCCCCAACCACAGAAGCGCCGTCAGCGCGACATAGATCGGCAGAAGGCGGAACCCAAGCCGGGTCAGGCGCAGGGCTGGCCCCATCTCTCCGGCACGGGGGATGGTGCTGGCTGTGCCACGACCGGGGACCCGGCCAGTGGCCACTTCAAAGCCGCCAAGGTTCAGCGGCGCAAGGATCGCATAGGCGCCCAGCAGGATCAGATAGCCGCCGAACCAGCCCATGGTGGCGCGCCAGATATGGACGGTGTCGGACAGTCTTGCCGGGTCAAAGACGGTGGCCCCGGTGGTGGTCAGGGCCGAGGTCATTTCGAACCAGGCATTGATCAGGCTGGTGTTGGGGACCGACTCGAGCAGCGGCAACAGCATCGCGAAGGGCAGCAGCAGATAGGCCCCGACCAGCGAGGCAAGCTGGCTGCGGCTGACATCGCGGGGGCTGAAGCCTGCGGTCGCAATACCAAGCATGATTGCCAGAAGCAGCAGGACAAGGGCCGAATAGAAGAAGGCCCGCGCCAGTTCATGATCGTCGAAGGCCAGGGCATGCACGGCTGGCAGCAGCGCAAGGCAACCCGTCACGCCCAGAAGCACGACCAGAAGCGGCAGCCGGGCGATGCGGGCGAACATCAGAAGAAGTCGATCGAAACTTGCAGGAGGCGTTCAACCTCGGGCACGTCGGAGGCCATGGCGAACAGGGCGACGACATCGCCGGGTTCGATCCGCAGATCGCCGGTCGGTTTCAGCACCTTGTCGCCCTTCATCACCCCGCCGACCAGCACACCTTCGGGAAATTCGATGTCGCGGATGAGGCGACCAGCAAGGGGAGAGGTCGTCAGGACCTGTGCCTCGATCAACTCGGCCTCGGCATTGCCGATGGAATAGACGGCACGGACGCGGCCATGGCGGATGTGGCGCAGGATCGACGAGACGGTGGTGGCGCGGGGGTTGATGTAGGCGTCAATCTCCAGCGGGGCCATCAGGGGCGCAAGGGTGGGGTCGTTGACCAGCGCGATGGTCATCGGGCACCCCGCCTGCTTGGCGCGGACGGCAACCAGAAGGTTGGTCTTGTCGTCATCG
>JAKQLM010000333.1 GCA_029567145.1 Pseudomonadota bacterium | reverse complement strand
CAATCCTGCGAGGGCATCGAGTGGGCCGCTCCGGCCGCCCGAGGTGACGGGCAGCGATCCGATCAGGCCCGCCGCGCCATGCGCGCCACGGTATAGCTGGCCGTCGCAGACGATGCCCGCCCCGATGCGGCGGCCGACCTTCAGGAAAAGCATGCTGCGCGTGCCGATCCCCGCGCCCGCGTGCAACTCGCCCATCGTCATCGTCTCGACGCTCGACCGCATCCAGACCGGGACACCGAAATCGCGGGTCAGCGTTTCGACCAGCGGGAAGCCTTCCCAGGCGGGAAGGACCGGCGGGGTGGCGGTCAGGAAGTCACCCTCGGTCGCGCCCTGCACGGCACCGGGGACCGAGAGGGAGATGCCCCAGATGCTGCCTTGTGGCGCGTGACGCTCCATCGACCAGCGGAAGAGCGCTCCCAGACGCTCGGCCAGTTCTGCGGGCGGGGCGGTCAGGTCGGCGGCTTCGTGATGTTCGGTCAGGAGCTTGCCCGACAGGTCGGCCACACCCACCCCGATCGCGGTCTGGTCGAGGGTGGCAAGAAGGATCGCGGCACGACGCGCGGCAAAGCGCACCAGTCGCGGCGCGCGGCCCCCCGTGGCGGTGCCCAGTTCGCTTTCGTCCACCAGTCCCAGATCGCCCAGCATCGTCAGGCGGTCCGCCACCACGGCGCGGCCGAATTCGCTTTGGCGTTCCAGTTCCTGCCGCGTGTTGGCGGCACCCGTGCGGACGAGGTTCAGGAGTTCGACCAGCGATGGCGCAGCGGTTTCCACCGTGCGCGGCCGTCCCTTGCCACGGGGGCGGGGCGATTCGGTCAGGTCCTGGGCGGTCAGGGGCAAAATCGCGTCCTTGCAGGGTTTCAGCAGGGATAAAGGGCGTCCTTCTGCCGATCAAGAAAAAACTTATGCTGTAAAAATGCAGAAGTAGTCTGACATAAGCAGATTTATTATTGACTAAAGCGGAATCGAGGCCTAACGTGAGTGCCACGGTCAGAGGAGGCCGGCAGGAAAGCAGGCAAGGCGGGCCATCCCGCAGCGTCTGTGGCACGGGGAGGGGATACCGATGACAGCGTGGAAGCTGGCCTATCACGCCAATTGCTGGG
>JAKQLM010000381.1 GCA_029567145.1 Pseudomonadota bacterium | reverse complement strand
ACGCGGTAGTTCTGTTCGTTGTCGGCGATCAGCTTGCCGTTGCGGTCGCGGATCAATCCGCGGTCGGGCGGGATCAGGCGGATCGAGATCCGGTTTTCCTCAGCCAGAAGCTTGAACTCGTCGGCCTGATCAACCTGCAGATAGCGCATCCGCACGCCCAGCACGGCGACCATCGCCCCCATCGCCCCGCCCAGAAGCATCGTGCGTCGGTTCAGGGTGCGGTTGCTTTCCTCGGCCTCTCGGGCGGTCCGTTTCACAGGCGCCTCCCGAAATTGTCGATCTCGCCGGTCGCGGGCTTGCGCAAGTCGAAGATCAGCCGCGACAGGCCCACGACCAGGGGATACAGCGCGATCGACCACAGCATCTGCACGATGGCAAAGCCGAACGGGGGCTGCGGCACGAAGGCCAGACCCAGCCCCAGCCGATAGGCCAGCATCATCGCCAGCATCACGCCGGACACCAGCATCCATTCGACCAGAAAGTTCAATTCGCGCGTCAGGATGATCCGCGACCGCAGGAATTCGGTCGCCACGACGACGATGGCGGTCCACAGCCCCGGAGGACGCAGCAGCACCAGATCCTCGATCAGGATGACCAGCGCGATCAGCGGCATCGGCAGGAAATCGGGCCGCCGCACGATCCAGGCCAGGATCAGGCAGATCAGCACATCCGGCCCCGGCAGGGTGCCGGGCGCGTGGCTTAGCGGCAAAAGCCGGGTGAACAGCAAAAGCATGGCCAGGACCAGAAACAGCGCCCGGAACAGCCAGTGCGTCTGACGCCAGAAGTCAGCCATCGCTGTCGCCTTCGCCTTCGGCCGCGCCCGAGCCTGCGGCCTCGACGTTGCCACCTTCGGTTTCGGCGGGGGGGGCACCGGCGGCCTCTTCCAGCGTTGCGGCCGAGGTGTCGGGTTGCGGCGGCAGCAGCGGCGGTGCGATCAGGTGGCCGGGATCGGTGATCGGCTCCAGTTCGTGACTGCGCAGCACGCGCAGGAATTCCAGCCGCTGATAGTCCGCAGCCAGCACGACCCGTAGCCGCTTGTCGGTGCTGAGAACCACCTGGCCCACCAGCAGCCCCGCCGGGAACACCCCGCCATCGCCCGAGGTCACGACCCGGTCGCCGGGGCGGACCTCGTCGGTGTCGTCGATGAATTCCAGCGGCGGCAAGGGCGAGTTGTCGCCCGACAGGATCGCCTTTTGCCCCGAGGGCTGCACCGTCACCGGAATCCGGCTGTTGGTGTCGGTGACCAGGATCACGCGCGCAGTCCGTTCGCCCACGCCCGAGATACGCCCGACAAGACCGATCCCGTCCATCGTCGCCCAGCCGTCGCGGATGCCGTCGCGGGCGCCCACGTTCAGCAGGACCGACTGCCGGAACGGGCTGCCGCTGTCGGCCATCACCACGCCGGTCACATAGGTGAACTTTGGGTCAAGGCGCACCTTGTTCAGGTCCAGAAGGCGGGCATTCTTCTGTTCCAGTTGCAGGGCGGCCTCTTTCCAGGCCTCCATCTTGCGCAATTCCGCCCGCAGCTCGCGGTTCTGTTCCAGAAGCTGATTGTAGGACTGGAAATCGCCCAGCACGCCCGAGGCCCAGGTCACCGGCGCCATCACCCAGTTCATCGAGGGCACGACCGCGTCGATCAGGGACGCGCGGAACCGCTCGACCCGGGGGCTGTCGATCCGCCACAAAAGGAACAGGCCCAGCAAAAGCAGCACCGCGATCCCCACCAGAAGGCGGCGAAGCGGGCGCTGGAAGTCTTCCGGTCCGGTGCGGGTCTTGGCCAAGGGTCAGGCCTTTTTCAAGCGGGATGGCTTAGGTATCGTAGTCGATCACATGCCGAAGCTGCTTTTCGTATTCCAGTGCTTTCCCGGTGCCCAAGGCAACACAATTCAGTGACTCGTTGGCCACGCTGATCGAAAGCCCGGTCTGTTCGCGCAAGGAAAGGTCCAGCTCGCCCAGAAGCGCCCCGCCGCCGGTCAGCATCACGCCGCGGTCCACGATGTCGGCCGCAAGGTCGGGCGGCGTTGCCTCCAGCGCCTGCATCACCGCGTCGCAGATCTGCTGCACGGGTTCGGCCAGCGCTTCGGCGACCTGGGCCTGGTTGATCTCGGTTTCCTTCGGGACGCCGTTCAAGAGGTCGCGGCCCCGGATGGTCATCGACTGGCCGCGCCCGTCATCGGGCATCCGCGCCGTGCCGATCGAGGTCTTGATCCGTTCCGCCGTGGATTCGCCGATCAGCAGGTTCTGGTGCCGGCGCAGGTAGTTCACGATCGCCTCGTCCATCCGGTCGCCGCCGACGCGGACCGACCGGGCATAGACGATGTCACCCAGGCTAAGGACGGCGACCTCCGTGGTGCCGCCGCCGATGTCCACGACCATGTTGCCGGTCGGTTCGGTGATCGGCATCCCCGCCCCGATGGCGGCTGCGATGGGTTCGGCAATCAGCCCGGCGCGCTTGGCACCGGCCGACAGCACCGACTGGCGGATGGCGCGCTTTTCCACCGGGGTCGCGCCATGTGGCACGCAGACGATGATCTTGGGCTTGCTGAAGGTGGACCGCTTGTGAACCTTGCGGATGAAATGCTTGATCATCTCTTCCGCCGCTTCAAAGTCGGCGATGACGCCGTCGCGCATCGGGCGGATCGCCTCGATCGTGCCGGGGGTGCGGCCCAGCATCAGCTTGGCATCCTCGCCCACGGCCAGCACGACCTTTTTGCCGTCCTTGACATGGTACGCCACGACCGAGGGCTCGTTCAGCACGATCCCCTTGCCACGGATGTAAACCAGCGTGTTCGCCGTGCCGAGGTCGATCGCCATGTCAGACGAGAATAGGCCGGGAAATAGCATTCAGGGGGTCCCCACAAGCAGGCAGCATTGTCCCGGCGACTCAAGGTCGAAGGCGGGCGCCTTCATATAAGGACCTGTGGCAAGGAGCGAAAGACCTTGTAGCACAGCGCGCGAACCGCCGCTTACACAATCGCGTAGTTATGAAAATCAGGCATTTTGACGGGTTGTAGAGCGACTGCAAGGCCGGGAATTGACGGAAACGAACATCAGGGCGATCCTGCCAGCGCAACGGGTGGCAGGGGGTGGGTCATGGCGGGCGTTCAGGGGCGGGTGGCACTTGTCACCGGGGCGGGATCGGCGGGGGGAATCGGCATGGCGATTGCCCGGGCGCTGGCCGCGGGCGGGGCAAAGGTGGCGATCACGGCGACCAGCGCGCGGATCCATGACCGGGCGGCAGAGCTGGGCTGCATGCCCCATATCGCCGACCTGACCGACCCGTCGCAGGTCGCGGGCCTGTTCGCGGCGGTCAAAGCGGCGCTGGGGCCGGTCGAGATCCTGGTGAACAACGCGGGCATGGTGCAGACCGGCAAGGACGTGGACCGCGCCCCGCTGGACGGGTGGAGCGATCAGGCCTGGGCGCATCACATGGCGCTGAACATCAACACCACCTTCCACTGTTGCCGCGCCGCCCTGCCCGGGATGGCGGCCCGGGGCTTTGGCAGGATTGTCAACATCAGTTCCGTCACCGGGCCTTTGGTGACCATCGACGGCAGTTCCGCCTATGCCACGGCCAAGGCCGCGGTCACCGGCATGACCCGGTCCATTGCGCTGGAATACGGGCGGCAGGGGATCACGTGCAACGCCATCCTGCCCGGCTGGATCGCCACCGACAGCAGCAGCGAGGCCGAGATCGTCGCGGGCAGCCGCACCCCGGCGGGCCGCCCCGGCACCCCGGACGAGGTTGCGGCCTGCGCGATGTTCCTTGCGTCCGAGGCCGCATCCTATGTCACCGGCGCGATGCTGGTTGTGGACGGCGGCAATACCCTGCAAGAGATGAAAGGATGACCGACACCGTCTTCCTTCCCGGCGTTCCCGCCGAAGCCGTGCTGGCCGCGCTTGGGCGACTGCCGGGCAGCGACCTTGACAGCCCCGATTCGGCAACTGCCTTGGTCGCCAATGCGTTTGGCTGGTTCCTGACCCGCCCCCGCCAGCTGTTGCCGTTTCCGAACGTGCCGATGGGCCTGCCGGAAACGGTGGACCTGGGCGTCGAGATGCAATTGCCGATGCGTGGCACCCGTCATCCCCGGCTTGATGCCGTCGTGACCACCCCGACCACGCTGGTCGGCATCGTCTCGACCCGCTACCAGCCGTTCCGCCCGCCCAAGGCCGTCCGCTTCTCGGAGCCGTTCGACAGCCGCGACTGGGGGTCCGGGATGGCGCGGTATGGGGCACTGCGAAAGGCGCTGACGTCAGGGACGCAAGGCTTTCGCCATCTGGACGCGGTGACGCTGGTCAAGCAGGCCTATGCGCTGCGGACTCAGTCGCTGAAACGCGCACGGGGCGCGGTGCTGGTCTACCTGCACGCCGCCCCGGATTACTGGTCAAGCGGCAAGCCGGTGGACCGCAAGGCGATCACTGGCCACCAGTCCGAGGTCTCTGCTTTCGCCCGCGCGGTGAAAGGCGACGACGTGACCTTTGTGCCGCTGCGCTGGTCCGACCTTCTGGCGCAATGGTCGCAGACCGAGGGCGTTGCAGCCC
>JAKQLM010000376.1 GCA_029567145.1 Pseudomonadota bacterium | reverse complement strand
CGCGCAGCAACGTTTCAGCCTGCACGTTCTGCGCGTTGATCTCCACGGCGATGCGCGGCGTTGCGCCGGAGCTGTCCGCAATCAAGCGCGCCGTGCCGCCGCCATCGTAGAGCGAGATGCGGCTCAGCCGTGCATCCAGCGCGCCGGAGATCGGGGCATCGACGAAGCCGAGGAAGGCAAGCGGCGGGGCCATCGCGGCAAGGTCGGTCGCGGCGATGTTGTCGACCTTGGCGGTCAGCCGCGCGGTCTCGGCCCCCTTGTCGGAGACAAGCGTCAGGATGGCTTGTGCGGGCTGGGCTCCGTCCAGCAGGGTCAGGCCCAGTTCAGCCGATATGGCGTCGGTGCTGTTGTCGATGGCCAGCCGCCCGTCGCCGACCTGCCAGGTCCGCCCGGCGCGGTCGTCGGTCAGGATGAGTGTCAGCCCCTCGGCCTCGATGCTGGTCAGGGACGCAAGTGCGGGGCTCGCGAAGGCGGTCTTGACCGAGGTGAGAATTTCGGAGACGCTTTTCGTCCCCGCGCCACGGCCATCGAATTCAAGGTCCAGCCGACCGTTCACATCGCGCCTGACCGCAAGCCGCGCGCCGGAGAGGCGGATCTGGCTGGGCCGGACCTTGCCAGAGAGCAGCGCCTTCGGGTCAAAGGCCACCAGCGCCTCGGGCAGCGCCAGAAGCGAGCGACCGTTGGCTTCGATCAGGCGAATGTCCTCGCTCCGGAAGCGGGGCACAAAGTCGGTGTCGATGGCCAGTTCAACCCCGCCCAGCGACACGGCGGTGCCTTTCGGCAAGCGTGCGTCCGCAAGGCTCTGGTTCATCCGGGCCTCGACCTCGGCCACGGTCCAGGTCGGCAGGCGCAGGGTTTTGCCGGTGTAGGCAAGCGTCAAGTAGCCGAAGGCCAGTGCAAGAGCGACCAGCGTCACGATCACGGTCAGGCTGATACGCCCCCGGCCCCGCCGTGCGGGCCGACGCGCTGCCCGGCTGGGGGTGGGTTGCAGGGGCTTTGTCAGCAGTAGCGGGCCCGGTACCGATCCGGGATGCCCCGGCGCGGCAACGGGTGTGTGCCCGTCTTCCAGGCCCGCCGACTGGTCGTTCATCTAAGCCTGGCGCCCCGC
>JAKQLM010000372.1 GCA_029567145.1 Pseudomonadota bacterium | reverse complement strand
CGAAGGGCTGGCGCGGCGCAGGGGCTTTGATCCCGATGTGCCGCCGCATCTGCGCAAGGTGACGGAGACTGTATGACGGCGCAGGTTTTCACGGGGGCGCAGGTTTTCACAGGGGCGCAGGTCTTCGATGGCACGCATCTGTCACCCGGGCCGCTGCGGGTTGCAGACGGGATCGTGACCGATGTCGGTCCGGGGCAGGAGGTGCGGCTGGACGGTGGCATCCTTTCGCCGGGGTTCCTGGACCTGCAGGTCAACGGGGCCGCCGGGAGGATGGTGGACGGCACTGTCACCGTGGACTGGCTGGGGGAGATGTGCGCGGTCCACGCTCGTCTGGGGGCTACCGGCATTCTGCCAACGCTGATCACCGATTCGTCCGACGCGACGGCCCGGGTGATTGCCGCCGGGATAGCGGCGGCGGGACGGCAGGTGCCCGGCTTTCTGGGCCTGCATCTGGAAGGGCCGCATCTGGACCCCAGACGCAAGGGGGCGCATGACCCGGCGCTGATCCGCCCGATGGACGAGGCCGATCTGGTCCGGCTCATGGAGGCCGCGCGGCACTTACCGTCGCTGATGGTGACGCTTGCCCCGGCCAGCGTGACGGTCGAGCAGATCGCGCGGCTGGCGCGGGCCGGGGTGATCGTGAGCCTTGGCCATGCCGAATGCACCCATGCCGAGGCGGTGGCAGCCATGGCGGCGGGTGCGGCCTGCGTGACGCATCTGTTCAACGCGATGAGCCAGCTGGGCAACCGCGATCCGGGTCTGGTTGGCGCGGCGCTGACCCGGCCCGTGCATGCCGGGCTGATCGCCGATGGCATCCATGTGGCCGGAGACACGATCCGGGTGGCCATGGCGGCCAGCGACCGGCTGTTCCTGGTGTCGGACGCCATGGCGGCAGCCGGCAGCAACCTGACCGAGTTCACCCTGAACGGTCGGCGCATCCTGCGCGACTGCGGGCGTCTGACGCTGGCGGACGGCACTTTGGCCGGGGCGGACCTGACCTTGCCGCAGGCGGTGGGCGTGATGACCGGCCTTGGTTATGCGCCCGAGCTGGCCCTGGCGATGGCGTCATCGCGCCCGGCCGCCTGTCTGCGGCGATCTGATCGACTGGGGCATCTGCTGCCGGGCCGCGTCGCGGACATGGTGCATCTGGATGCGAATGGCCACCTGCGCGGGGTCTGGCGCGCCGGAGTCCGGCTGGCCTGAGCAGAACTGTGGCCTGACGACGGCCTTTCGCTAAAAGCTGACAGGTTAAGCGTCCGTAAATCGTGACGTGCTATCCCTGATCCCGGGTGTGTAATCGGGTGATGTGAAATGGCCGGGCAGGGTAATGCCGCGCCAGTCATCATCAAACGGAAGAAGGTCATTGCAGGCGGCGGGCACCACGGGGGGGCGTGGAAAGTGGCCTATGCCGACTTCGTGACTGCCATGATGGCGTTCTTCCTGTTGATGTGGCTGTTGAACGCGACGACGGAAAAGCAGCGCAAGGGGATCTCGGACTACTTCAATCCGACGATCCCGGTGAACCGCATTTCGGGCGGGGGCGACGGGGCCTTTGGCGGCGACAGCGTGTTTTCCGAAGAAACCATGGCCTATACCGGGACCGGGGCGATGGACCGCAAGACCGCGGCCTCGTCTGCAGACCAGTCGGGTGAGGATGCTGGAAGCGGTGCAGCGGGCGAAGGCCTTGGCCAGTCCGAGCTGAAGGATGTCGAAAAGGCCCTGATGGCGCGCGGCGGCGAAAGCAACACGATGGAGCAACTGTTGCGCCATGTGGTGACGCGCGTGACCGACGAAGGCCTGGTGATCGAGGTCTACGATCTGCCCGACGCCCCCCTGTTCGTCGCCGAAACGGCCGAACCGACCGCCGCCGCGCTGGCGCTGGGTGACCTGCTGGCCGAAGTGCTTGCCCTGACCACCAACGAGATCGCCGTCAGCGGCCACTTGCGGGCGCATCCGGTGACGCTGATCGACAATCCGGTCTGGGACCTGTCGGCCGAACGGGCGCAAGCCGTGCGCGGGCTGCTGGAGCAGGCCAGCCTGGACCCGGCGCGTTTCCAGCGGATTTCGGGATATGCCGACCGGAAGCCTGCGGTGACCGACCCCACGGCGATCCGCAACAACCGGATCGAGGTGATCCTGCTGCGCCGCGACCGATGAGCGAATAGATCGAATTTTATTCGTTAGGCCGATGTTAAGCCGCCAAGGTGCAACGTTCCCCCATCCGGGTCCAAAGCATCAGAAAGGCGCTTTCCCAATGACGATATCCTCCTCGCTTTCGGCGGGTGTGGCCGGCCTGAATGCCAACGCCTCCCGCCTCGCGTCGATTTCCGACAACATCGCGAACTCCGGCACCTATGGCTACAAGCGGGCGTCGACCGACTTTACCAGCATGGTCATCACCTCGGCCCGGGGATCAGGGACCTATTCGGCAGGGGGTGTGCGGGCCTCGACCATCCGGCTGATCGAAGAACGCGGTGACCTGGTCGGCACGGGCAACGCGCTGGACATCGCCATCG
The DNA here is from genome assembly GCA_029567145.1 of Pseudomonadota bacterium. Classification (GTDB taxonomy): domain Bacteria; phylum Pseudomonadota; class Alphaproteobacteria; order Rhodobacterales; family Rhodobacteraceae; genus Tabrizicola. Next base: position 21,211 of record JAKQLM010000372.1, on the reverse strand, counting down.
CCGGACGCGGGATGCTTCCCGTGATCAACGAGGTGTCGCTGGGGAATGCGGTCAGCGACACGCCGATGCTGATGACCCGGACCGGCAGTTTCCGCACCGATGCGGACGGGGTGCTGAAGACGGATTCCGGCCTGGTCCTGATGGGCTGGGCGGCGGATGCGGATGGCACGATCCCGTCGAACCCGCGTGACACGATGTCCGGGCTGGTCCCGATCGTGATCAACACCAACCAGACGGCTGGCGACCCGACGACCTCGATGAACCTGGGCGTCAACCTGCCGGCAACCTATACCGTCGCCGGGTCAACCGCCCTGCCGCCACCGCTGTCGGTGGAATATTTCGGCAACCTCGGCACGTCAGAGTCGCTGGAGGTGACGTTCATTCCGGTCGTGCCGGTCAGTGGCGCGTCGAACCAGTGGACGATGGAAATCCGCGACAGCGCCTCGGGTGGCGCGCTGATCGGCGAGTACAACCTGACCTTCGACGATTCGCGCGGCGCGGGCGGAACGCTGGCCTCGGTCACGGTGGTGTCGGGCGGGGCCTACAACCCGGCGAACGGCAGCCTGGCGCTGACCGTGGCCGGTGGTCCGATGACCGTCGGCATCGGCAGCCTGGGCGACCCGAACGGGTTGACCCAGCTGTCCGACAGCTTTGCCCCGGTGTCGATCACCAAGAACGGCTCGCCCGTCGGCAACCTGACCACGGTGGAGATTGACGAAAAAGGCTATCTGAACGCCACCTATGACACCGGCTTTACCCGGCGGCTGTACCAGGTGCCCATCGTCGATGTTCCGAACCCCAACGGCCTTTTGTCGCTGTCCAACCAGACTTACCAGGTGTCGCCCGACTCGGGGTCGTTCTTCCTGTGGGATGCCGGGTCCGGGCCGACCGGGTCGATCCAGGGGTATTCGCGCGAAGGGTCAAAGACCGACGTCGCCGCCGAACTGACCAGCCTGATCCAGACCCAGCGCGCCTATTCGTCCAACGCCAAGGTGATCCAGACGGTGGACGAAATGCTGCAGGAAACCACGAACATCAAACGGTAACGGGCGATGAGCGTCACCTCCGCCCTGTCCAGCGCCCTGTCGGGCCTGTCGGCGACCTCGCGCCAGGCCGAGATCCTGTCGTCGAACGTCGCCAACGTGAACACGCCCGGCTATGCCCGGCGCGAGGTCGGCCTGCGCGCCGCTGTTCTGGCGGGCACCGGGCAGGGCGTGTCGGTGACCGGCGTCACCCGCGACGTCGACCAGCATCTGTTGGGCGAACGCAGGCTGGCCCAGGCCGGCAGCGGCGACCGTGACATCCGGGCGGCGTTTCTGAAACGGATGGAGCAGGCGCTGGGAACGCCCGACAGCATCGGGTCCCTGTCGGCACGTCTGGCCGCCTTTGACAGCGCCCTGGTCGAAGCTGCGGGGCGACCGGATTCGCAAGCCCGCCTGCAAGTGGTTGCCAGCACCGCAAAATCCCTGATGCAGGGACTGGCAAGCGCGACGGGCGACATTCAGACCGCTCGCGCCACCGCCGACCGCCAGATCGCCGAAGAGGTCGGCAAGCTGAACTCCACCCTGCAGCAGTTGCAGGAGCTGAACGTCGAGTTGCGGTCCTTTACCGGATCGGGCCGCGATGTGTCGGCGCTGCTGGACGAACGGCAGCGGCTGGTGGACAGCATCTCTGCCATCGTGCCGGTACGCCAGATTTCGCGGGACCTGAACCAGATCGCGCTGTTCACCACCGGCGGCGCCCCCCTGCTGGAGGGCAGCCCGGCGGTCATCGGCTTTTCCGCCACCCACACGATCACGCCCGAGATGACTCAGGCGCTGGGCGGCCTGTCCGGCATCACGATCAACGGCAGACCCTACGATACCGCCGGGTCGGCAAGCCCGATCCTGGGCGGCACGCTGGGCGCGCTGTTTGCGGTCCGCGACGAACTGGCGACCGGCGCGCAGGGCAAGCTGGACGCCGTCGCCCGCGATCTGGTCGAACGGTTTTCGGCCAGTGGGTTGGACCCGACGCTTTTGCCCGGCCAGCCGGGGCTTTTCACCGATGCCGGGGCAGCCTTCGACCCGTTGAACGAGGTGGGTCTTGCCGGCCGTCTGCGACTGAACGCTTTGGCCGATCCCGATCAGGGCGGGGCTTTGTTCCGGTTGCGCGACGGGCTTCAAGCCGCGACCGAGGGTCCGCCCGGCAACGCCCTGCTGCTGACCGCGCTGCAGCAGGCGCTGACCCGGCCTCAGGCGCTGTCCTCGACCGGGTTCACCCCTGGCAGCCGTAGCTTTGCCACCCTGGCCGGTGACCTTCTGTCCGATGCCTCGTCCCGCCGCCTGTCGTCCGAGGCCGAGCAGAGCTTTACCGCCGCCAAGCTGACCGCGTTGACCGATTTCGAGGCGCAGAACGGCATCGATACCGACCAGGAGATGCAGGCGCTTCTGGTGATCGAAAAGAACTATGCCGCCAACGCCAAGGTGATCCAGACGGTGAATGACATGATCGACACGCTGATAAGGCTGGGCGCATGAGCCGGATGTCCCTGGGCGATGCCAGCCTGACCAACATCCTTGCCCGGCAGGGGGCGGACCTGCGGGCCCAGGTCAGCCGCGCCTCGCAAGAGGTGACGACGGAGCGTCACGTCGATATCGGCCAGGCGCTGCGGGGCGACTATTCGCCGCTTCTGGCGGTGGACGCCAGTCTGGCCCGGCTGCAGTCCTATGCCAGCACGACAACCGAAGCGGCCAGCCTGACGGCGGCGCAACAGGCGGCGCTGGGGTCCATCGGGGCGCATGCCTTGGAGGCGACGGGTGGCCTGCTGCGGGCCCGCGACTTCACCACGGCCGCGCAGGTCGACACGCTGGCCGCCGACCTGCACAACAAGCTGGCCGGGGTGATGGGCCTGCTGAACAGTCAGGTGGCGGGGAGGTCGATCTTTGCCGGTGTTGCGACCGACACCGCGCCGATGGGCCAGACCCAGGATCTGCTGACTGCCCTGACGACGGCAGTCGCCGGGGCGACCACGGCGGGGCAGGTGGCCAGCGCGGTGACGACCTGGTTCAGCGATCCGGGTGGGTTTCAGGCCTTCTATCAGGGCGGGACCTCGCTTGCGCCGGTCGCAATCGCCCCCGGCGAAAGCGCCGATCTGTCCACGACCGCACTGGACCCGGCGATCCGGGACACGCTTGCGGGCTTTGCGATGGCGGCGCTTCTGGATCGCGGCGTCCTGGCCGGGCTGCCCGACGAACGCGCCCTTCTGGCCCAGCGCGGCGGTGAGGCGCTGCTGTCGGCGGGCGAGGGGCGGATCGCACTCGCGGCCCGGATCGGCACGGTCGAAGCGCAGATCGAGGACGCCCGCACCCGCAACTCGACCGAAGCGACCGCCCTTGGCATCTTGCGGTCGGACACCGGCTCGGTCGATCCGTATGAGGCGTCGACCCGGCTGGAGAACGCCCGCGCGCAGCTGGAATCGCTGTATCTTGTCACCGCCCGCGTCTCGCGGCTTAGCCTTGTGGATTACTTGCGATGATCCGTTTTCTTCTTGCATTCGCTTTCTCCGTGACCGCAGCCACAGCCGAGCCGATCCGGATCAAGGACCTGGTGGAGTTCGATGGCGTCCGGGGCAACGATCTGGTCGGCTACGGCCTGGTCGTGGGCTTGAACGGGACCGGCGACGGCATCCGCAACGCGCCGTTCACCGAAGAGATCATGGCCAACCTGCTGGAACGGCTTGGCGCAAACGTGACGGGTGAAGAGTTCCGGCCAAAGAACGTCGCGGCGGTGTTCGTGACGGCGGAACTGCCGCCGTTTGCCCGATCGGGCGGGCGGATCGACGTGACGGTATCAGCCATCGGCGATGCCAAAAGCCTTTTGGGCGGGACACTGATCATGACGCCGCTGAACGGGGCGGACGGGCAGATCTATGCGGTGGCACAGGGCACGATCATCGCCGGTGGCGTGGTCGCTGAAGGTGACGCGGCGCGGGTGGTGCAGGGCGTGCCGACGGCGGGGGTGATCCCCTCTGGCGCAAGGGTGGAGCGCGAGGTGGAGTTCGACTTTGCCGGGCTGCCGGTCCTGCGACTGGCCCTGAAGTCCGCCGATTTCACCACGGCGGAACGGATCGAGCGGGCGGTGAACGACGAATTCGGCGCCCGGGTCGCCCTGATGCAGGACTCTGGCACTGTTGCGGTCGACATCGGTGCGACGGGAATGCGGTCGCCGGCGCATGTGCTGGCCCGGCTGGAGGGGATCCTGGTGGAACCCGAAACCCGGGCGCGGGTGGTGGTGGACCAGCGGTCGGGCACGATTGTCATGGGGGCCGATGTGCGGATCAGTCGGGTCGCCGTGGCACAGGGCAACCTGACGCTGCGGGTCGAGGAAAGCCCGCTTGTCGTCCAGCCCAACCCGTTCAGCGAAGGGGAAACCGTGGTCGTGCCGCGATCGAACGCCGAGATCGGCAAGACCGGCACCGGGCTGGCCGAAGTGCGCGGCGGGACCGACCTGGCCGAAGTCGTGGCGGGGCTGAACGCGCTGGGGGTCGCCCCGCACGACATGATCGACATCCTGAAAAGCATCAACGCCGCAGGGGCTCTTCATGCCGAGTTCGTCGTGAACTGAGAACCGCCGTCCAGCGTGGACAGATTTCCGGGTCGTTTGATTTCAATGCCTTGCGGGGGGCGATTCAGAGATTGGTAAGGATTGGACAGCGCTTGACCTGGCCGGTTGCAAGGGGGGGTCGGCGCGACGGCACGGGGGCCGGGGCCGACGATGGCAGGCGGCGGGCGGGCGGCAAGAGACCGTGACTGTGACTGTTCGGGATCGGCATGTTCGGACCCGGCCAAGGGTCGGGTGATCATCGGGACCGCTTTCAAGGTCAGGGCGCCCAGGGCGTCACTCTTGGCGTCGCCGGGCCAATCGCGTCGGTCGAGACAAGATCGGGGTTGAGAAAGCTGCCCGGAACCAGCGCCTTGCAAGGGGGGGGCCGCTTGATGCCCCCGCCTGACCGTCACCGAGGGTCCCCTGTCGCGGCTCCGCTTCGGTGACCGGATCCGCTTTTTCAGCGCCACACATCCTTTGGCCAGAAAGGGTCGGTCACCGTGATCAGGGCCGTCAAGAGCCGGGATGTGGGCGTCATCCTGAATGTCACCCCCAGGATTGCCCCCGAAACCCCGGTCATCCTTGACACCTGGCAACAGGTCTCGTTTGTCGCGCCGGGGGGCACGGCCGCAGGCGACAACCCCGTCGTGTCGCAACGCCGCCTGCAAAGCCGGATCACCGCGCTGTCGGGATCGGCGATCCTTCTGGGCGGCCTGCTTCCGGAACCAACCGCGAGGGCACCCGCGTCGCCGCTGGGGGTGCCGGTTGACGCTGTTCAGTCCTGCGTGAGCGCGGCACGCCGGTCGACTTCGGTCTTCAGTCGGTTCGCAGTCAGGGTCCGGAAGGCCTTTCCCAGCGGATTGCCCGAGCGCGCATGAAAACGGGCCAGCCGGACATGGGCTTGCGGCGTGGCGACGGCGCGGCCCAGGGCGATCTGGCTTAGCGCCACGGCCCAGTCGGCGTGACCCGCCGCAAGGGCCCGATCGGCGGCAAAGTCCCACAGGCGCACGGCGCTGGGTGCGTTGAGCGCCAGCTGCTCGGCCAGACGCCAGGCGGCATGGGCGCCGTCCCGACCGGCGACCAGTGACAGAAGGTCGGCGGCAGGAAGGGCCTTGCCGGGTTCCAGCGCCAAAGCTGCGCGAAACGCGGCTTCGGCCCCGGTCAGGTCACCCCGGCTGGACCGCAGGACGCCAACCTGCCGCGCGGCATGCCAATCCTGCGGATCAGCGGCATAGGCTTCCTCGGCCCGGTCGAGGGGTCTGTCCGGATCATCGGCCAAGGTCGCCACCGAAAGCTGCGCAAGGCCCGCCAGCGTCCCGCTTCGGTCAGCCTGCGAGGCAAGCCATTGCATGCCGTGGATCGCGCGGCGTTCGGCTGGCGAAAACCCGTCAAGGCTGGTGACAATCGCCGTTGCCAGCGCCAGGCGCTGATCAAAGACCGCCGCGACGCTGGGGATGGGGTCGTCGGCCAATGCCATCGACCGGAACGGCTCGCGTCCCGCGCGATGGCGTCCGCGCCTGCGTTCGTCGGCAAGCCAGTCCGCCAGCCGCCGAGGATCGGTGTGCGCGGTCTGCACGTCGGGCGTCCAGACGGGCGTTGCGGACTGGACGGCGATCCGGTTCAGCGCCGAATCTTCGCCCGCCTGAAGCCCCGGAGGAAAGGCTCCGCACAGGGACAAGAGGTGGCGGGAATAGGACTGGCCGTAGTGGGTGATGAACCGGGGGTCGGCGGCGGGGTGGCGCGTGGAATAGTGCAAAAGCCCCGCTGCCAGGCCGACAAGGCTATCAGGGTCTGCCGTGGTCACGGCGGTGGACACGGCCCAGGCCCCCGCCTTGTGCTGCGCCAGCCGACCAGAGACCCAACCCGGCCGGGCCAGACAGTCGCCCGCAAGAAAGGCGACAAACGACGCGCGGCTGGCGGCCACGCCGATGTTGCGGGCCGCCCCGACAAAAAGCGCGGTGTCACAGCTGATCAGCCGGATGCGATGCAGGACCGGCGCCAGATCGGTCGCCACGGCCCCGCCACCCGAGTTCACCACGACCACCTCGGTCGGTTGATCCTGATCCAGCAGCGACCGGACGGCCGCCAGCAGCCCCGGCTGATTGCGAAAGCCGAGGACCACGGTGGCAAGGTCCGAGCGGCTGATGTCTTTGCCGTCCTGCAGGACGGCATCCGGTGGCGCGACCTGACGCCAGGGTGCATCCGGGGCGGCAAGATCGGCGGTCGGTCGGTCGATCTCGGCTTGCAGGGCGGCAAGGATCGGGCTGCCGGGGACCGTCCGGGACAGGGCCCGAACCTCGGTCCCGGCGCCGGGATCGGCCAGTGCGGTCAGGGCACCGGCCCGCAGCAGCCTTGGACCAAGGGCCGTGGGCTGCGCCTGCTGCGCCAGGTCGGCAAGGGGCAGGGCGGCGACCGGATCGCCAGCTTCCAGCGCATAACGGGCCGACAGGATGCGCAGGTCCTGGTCCTGCGGGCTGTCGGCATGCAGGTCCGACAGAACATGATGCGCGGCCTGACGACCCTGGCGGCGCAGAGTGCGGGCGACCCGTTCGAACCGGACCTCATAGGGATCGGGCCGGATCGTGCCAACTTCTGCCGGGTCCGGGGACCACAGGCCGTGATCGTCGACAAACGGCGGCACGAAGTCACGTCCCTGGGGCAAGGGTTCCAGCACCATGCCGCGTTCGTCGGCAAGATAGTCATAGCCGATGGATTGAAACCTCCGGTCCGGATCGGCGGCGGCATACAGGTCGCGGCGCAACTGGCGACGTGCCGCAGAGGCCATGCGCAGATGGTAGACGATGATGCGCGATTCCCGCCTGATGTAGCCCGCGCCGTCGGCGACCCGTGGCGCATGAAGCAAGGCCTGCGGGTGGATCTTTGCCGCATCCATCGGAAAAAGGATCACCTTGGACTTGCCGCCCCAGGGTCCGTCGGTGCGGACATGGGCGTTGTCGAACATCTCGCGCAGGATGAAGTTCCAGACCATGCGGTCGCCCTGCGCGATCAGGCCGGGGAGGTACCCGGCAAAGCCGCGCTCCAGCCGCTCGTCGGGATCGGGGGCCAGCAGCCAGTCGGCCCCCAGGTCGCGGGCGGCGGCAAACAGGCGGGCGCGGCGGGTCGGCTCGTCCGACAGCGCGGCTTCGGCGCTGCGGTCGTCCCAGGCGACATAGCCATGCACGCCGGGGCGGATGTTCTCCAGGAAATCGGGGACCAGATGCGCGTCATAGCGATAGGAAAACACGGCAAGGATGCGCGGCTGTCCCTTTGCCGGGTCGCGAAACATCTGGTGCTGCAGCATGAACCGGCTTTCTGTTTTATGGCGGGAGTCTAGCGGGTGCCGATGGCCGCGCAAGCGGGATGGCCACGGTTGACCCTGCGGGGTGCGGGGCGTAATCCGGGCGGGACCTGACGGAGAACGCTTGTGGCCATTCATCTGCACCAGAACGACCTGCCCGATGGGCTGACCCTTGGCCCGGTGGTCGCGATCGACACCGAAACCATGGGCCTGGACCCGCGCCGCGACCGGCTGTGCCTGGTGCAGATGTCGGACGGGTCGGGCGACGCGCATCTGGTGCAGATCGCCAAGGGCCAGACCCGTGCGCCAAACCTGGAGCGGATGCTGGCGGACCCTGCGGTGCTGAAGCTGTTCCACTACGGCCGGTTTGACATCGCGATGCTGAAACACGCCTTCGGCGTCACGACCGCGCCGGTCTGGTGCACCAAGATCGCGTCGAAACTGGTGCGGACGTTCACCGACCGGCACGGGCTGAAGTATCTTCTGGCCGATCTGGTGGCGGTGGACGTGTCCAAGCAGCAGCAGACCAGCGACTGGGGATCGGAAACGCTGACCGACGCGCAGAAGGAATACGCGGCCTCGGACGTGCTGTATCTGCACGCCCTGAAGGCCGAACTGGAGTCGCGACTGCGGCGCGAGGGGCGGCTGGAGCTGGCGGAGCGGATCTTTGCCTTCCTGCCGACGCGGGCCGAGCTGGACCTGATGGGCTGGGACGAGACGCATGACATCTTCCTCCACTGATCTTCTGGCGACCGGCCAGCGCGTGATCCGGCGTGAGGCCGGGGCGCTGGAAACGCTGGCGGGCGCGCTTGGCGACAGCTTTGCGGCGGCGGTCACGCTGTTGATGGCAGCCAAGGGGCGGGTGATCGTCTCGGGCATGGGGAAGTCCGGGCACATCGCGCGCAAGATCGCCGCGACCTTTGCCAGCACCGGCACTCCGGCGCATTTCGTCCACCCGGCCGAGGCCAGCCATGGCGATCTTGGCATGGTGGCCGAGGGCGATGTGCTTCTGGTCCTGTCGAACTCGGGCGAGACGCCCGAACTGGCCGACATCCTGGCGCATTCCAAACGGTTCGGCATCCAGCTGATCGGCGTTGCCGGGCGCGAAGGCTCGACCTTGATGCGGCAGGCGGATGTGGCGATCCTGTTGCCGCAAGTGCCCGAGGCCTGCGAAACCGGGATCGTCCCCACGACATCGACCACCATGACGCTGGCCCTGGGCGACGCCCTGGCGATTGCACTGATGGAGCATCGCGCCTTTACGCCCGACCATTTCCGCGTCTTTCATCCCGGCGGCAAGCTGGGGGCGCGGTTGCTGAAGGTCCGGGACTTGATGCACGACAACCCGCCGCTGGTCCCCGAAGATACCCCGATGGGCGAGGTTCTGGTCGAGATCAGCCGCAAGGGCTTTGGCGTCGTTGGCGTCACGGATGCAGCGGGCGCGCTGGCCGGGATCATCACCGACGGCGACCTGCGGCGGCATCTGGATGGGCTCATGTCCCACACGGCCGGCGAGGTGATGACCCGCAGCCCGCGCACCATCCGGACCGAGGCGCTGGCGGGCGAGGCGCTGGCCGTGATGAACGACCGCAAGATCACCTGCCTTCTGGTGACCGAAGGCCCCCATGCGATCGGCATCCTGCATGTCCACGACTGCCTGCGCGCCGGGGTCGCCTGACGTGGCGCGGATCGACACGCATACCCGGGTGGTCGGCTGGCTGAAGGTCGCCCTGCCGCTGATGGCGCTGGCGATCCTGTCCACCCTGTTCCTGGTGGCTGACCGGATCGACCCCGAGGACGCCCTGCCCTATGCCGAGGTCGATGTCGAAGACCTGGCCAGCGAACCCCGGATGACCGCGCCCAGCTATTCCGGGATGACCAGCGACGGCGGCGCGCTGACCCTGACCGCCAGCGAAGCCCGACCCGCCTCGGAAGGCACGGCCGCCGAGGCGCAGGGCTTGCGACTGGAACTGGCCACGCCCGATGGCGGCCGCACGGACCTGCTGGCCGCGACGGCGGTGATGGACACCACGGCGCGGCAGGTCGTGCTGTCGGGGGGCGTCACGGTCACCACCGACACCGGATACCGCCTGGAAACTGCCGAAGTCGCGGCCAAGCTGGACCGCTCCAGCCTGGAATCGCGGGGCGAGGTGCGTGCGACCGGCCCGGCAGGCCAGATCACGGCGGGGGGAATGACCCTGAGTCAGGACAACCAGACCCCCGGTGACTATCTTCTGATTTTCAACAAGGGCGTTCGGCTGGTATACCTGCCCAGCGGCGAAACGCCGTGAGGCTTTACGGATGGCATTGATGCATCGGTCTTTGGTATTGGCGGCCGCCTTTGCGGCACTGGGTCTTGTCGCGCAGGCGCAGCAGGCCACGATCGCGTTTGGCGATCTGGAACAGGACACGTCACAGCCGGTGCAGGTCGGGGCCGACCAGTTGGCGGTGAACAACGCCGATGGCAGCGCGGTCTTTACCGGCAACGTCGAGGTCACTCAGGGCGAGATGACGCTGAAGGCGGGCGAGGTCCGGGTGAAATACGGGGCCGACCAGACCCAGATCGACCAGCTGATCGCCAGTGGCGGCGTGTCGATCACCAATCTGGCCGACAAGGCCAGCTCGACCGAGGCGGTCTATACCATCGCCAGCGGCGTGATCGTGCTGACGGGGAACGTGCAGCTTGCGCAGGGCCCGTCGACCATGCAGGGCCAGAAGCTGACGATCAACCTCAAGGACGGGACCGGCATCATGGAAGGCCGCGTGACAACGACCTTTGTTCCGGGCGGCAACTGATGGCGGTGAAGCCGGAACTTGTGGTGACGCCGGGCGAAGGCGGGTTGCAGATCCGCAGCCTGCGCAAAAGCTACAAGAAGCGTCCGGTGATCCGCGACGTCAGCATGGACCTGCGCCGCGGTGAGGTGGTGGCTTTGCTGGGGCCGAACGGGTCCGGCAAGACGACGTGCTTTTACTCCATCGCCGGGCTGGTGACGCCCGAAGGTGGGCAGGTGCTGATCGACGGCAAGGATGTGACCGCCCTCCCGATGTACCGCCGCGCGCGGCTGGGGATCGGCTATCTGCCGCAGGAAGTCAGCATTTTCCGGGGCCTGTCGGTCGAAGACAACATTCTGGCCGTGCTGGAAATCGCCGTGCCCGACCGCCACAAGCGGCGCGAGCGGCTGGAGGAGTTGCTGAGCGAGTTTTCCATCACTCACCTGCGCCGCACCCCCGCGCTGGCCCTGTCGGGCGGCGAACGGCGGCGGGTGGAAATTGCGCGCTGTCTGGCGGCGGACCCGAAGTATCTGCTTCTGGACGAACCCTTTGCCGGGGTGGACCCGATCGCCGTGGGGGAAATCCGCCACCTTGTCCACGATCTGAAATCGCGCGGGATCGGCGTTCTGATCACCGACCACAACGTCCGCGAAACGCTGGAGATCGTGGATCGGGCCTATATCCTGCACGACGGCAAAGTGCTGATGAGCGGGACGACAGACGAGGTCGTGCGCGACGAAACCGTCCGCCGCGTCTATCTGGGCGAGAACTTCCGGATCATCTAGGTGCGTGTTCAGTCGGGTGGAAAGACTCGGTTGACAAGGGGGCATGGCCTGACGCCAAATACCCTTGATGCGTGCGTCATGTGCCCTTTGTCTGACCCGTTCCGGCCCGGCGAACCCAGTCGGCAAACCCGTTGTGACGCAACGTTCGTTCCACCCCATTTACGACCACCCGGACGGCCCGGAATAACCCGGTCCGCGCCGGAAGCATGCGAGAGGAGAGGCGATGCGTTATCAGATCAGTGGGAAACAGATCGACGTCGGTGAGGCTCTTCAGACCCATGTGAAGGCGGAAATGGGCGAGGTGGTGGAGAAGTACGCCCAGCGCCCGACCGAATGTGTGGTGGTTTTTTCCCGTGTGGCCCACGAGTTTGTCTGCGAAGCCGTGATCCACCTGTCCACGGGCCTGACCGCGCAGGCCAAGGGGCATGCGTCCGAGATCTATGCCGCGTTCGAATCCGCGCGCGAGAAGATGGACAAGCAGCTGCGGCGCTACAAGCGGCGGATCCGGAACCACCACAACACCCGTGCGACTCCGGTTGAATTCGGCGGAGGGTCCTCGTATATCCTCGCCGCGTCCGAGGATGTCGAGGATGCGGAGCCTGAAAGCCTCCAGCCCATCGTGATCGCCGAGATGGAGACGAAGATTCCTTCGATCACCGTCGGCGAGGCCGTGATGCAGCTGGAGCTGGCAGGTCACCGCATGCTGGTGTTCCGGAACGAAGGACATGGAGGCGTGAATGTGGTGTACCGTCGCGATGATGGGAACATCGGCTGGATCGACCCCCGCAACAGCAGATAGGGGCGCCCCGTGGCGCTGAGTCAAAGCCCGCAGATGGAACTATCGAAGCTACTAACACCGGCCGCCGTTCGGGTGGTTGGGCAGTTCACCTCGAAGAAGCGGTTGTTCCAGGAGCTGGGCGAGATCGCGGCGCAGGCCTACGGTATGTCGGGGGCGGTGGCCATCGACGGGCTGCAGGAACGCGAGACCTTGGGTCCGACCGGCGTGGGGCATGGCATCGCCCTGCCCCACGCCCGGCTGGAGGATCTGAAGGGCATCGTCGGCGTGTTCGTGCGGCTGGAAAAACCGCTGGACTATGACAGCGTGGACCGGCAGCCGGTGGACCTGGTGTTCGGCCTGTTCGCGCCCAAGGACAGCGGGGTCGACCATCTGAAGGCGCTGGCCCTGGTCAGCCGGACGATGCGGGACCCGGGGGTCGTCGCGAAATTGCGGGCCAACAGCGACCCGGCCAAGCTGTACGCGATCCTGACCGAGGCCAAGGCCCCGCAGGCAGCGTGACCTGTCCACAGTGGACATTTCTGGATAATCAAACGATATCAAATACTTGCGCGTGGGCGTTCAGGATTTCTTAACCTGTGGCCGACGCGCTTTTGCGCCCAGAATTACCGCTTCCACGGGCCGAAGCCAAAGCCCAGATAATCGCGGGCATAGGCATCAGCGGCGGCGGTTTCCAGGCTTTGATCCCAGATCGCCGCCAGCGCATCGGCGGCTGGATCGGGCGCAGGCGCGGGCGAGGGTGGGGGTTGAACACCGACCTCGGTTGCCAGAAAGCCCAGCGCCGGGGTCAGGCGATCTTCGCGGATCACAAGGTCAAGCGGATGGAACCCGGCAAAGCCCTGCAGGATCGCGGTCTGGCTGGCCCAGTTCGGATCGACGCGCTGGCCGGTCTGCCCCGAGGTCGCAAGGCGCGCATAGTTCAGAAAGACCAGAAACGCCGCCCGTTCGGCATCGGCATCGGCGAAGGGCTGGCCAGGGTCGGGCAGACGAGCCTTGTAGGCGCGCATCAGGATGCGGCGGTGGTCGGCAAGCTGGCCCGAGACGATCTTTTCCCGAAATGCCACATGGGCGCGCAGCAGGGGATGGCGGACCACGGTAAAGGCGCGGTGACCGGGGTTAAGGCGTTTCCACTGGCGCAGGGTCTTGCTGTCGAACCCGTCGATCAGCCCGCCAGACCCGGCAAGCCAGGTGCGGATCGCCGCGTCGGGCGCAGAGCGGACCGGGAAAAACAGCAAGGGCGCCGTGTCCGAGGCCACGGCCTGCGGGATCGCGGCGGCGCGGCGGGGTTCGAACACCGGGGTGCGGGCCAGGGCGAACAGGTCGGCACGGGCCAAGGCGGGGGCCAGGTCCTGCGGATTTTCCAGCTTGGTTTCCAGCGGTTCGGGGTTCTGCTTTTTCAGCGTGTCATCGACGGATTTCAACCGCCCCTCGACCCCGAGAAAGGCGGCAAGACCATTCAACACCTCGACCGAGCCGAGATCGTCATAGTCCAGCACGAATGCGGTCTGGCCCGTGGTCTGCAAGGCGTTCAGCACCCGCAGTTGAAAGGCCTGCGTCGCGGCCAGATGGGCGGCGAATTCATCGGCGTCGAAGCGTGCGGTTGCGGTTTTCAGGCGCCTGGCATCGGTCAGTTTCCACTGGCCGGTGGCGCGGGCGATTTTCCAGCTGACATAGCTGTCGACCGGGTTGCGGGTCAGGATGATCTTGGCCACGCCCGGATCGGGCAGCACGATGTCGGGCACGCGGGCATCGTGGTCGTGAAAGAAGCGGAAACCGGACAGGCCCGGCGTTTCAGCACGAAGCTTGCGCAGCAGGGGCTTGGGGTTCGCCTCACGGTCGGCAAGGGAAATCCCAAGCAATTCCAGGGCGTCCTTCTTGCCGATGAAATGGGGGTTGAACACCTCTCCGTAGCTTAGAACGCCGGGCAGGGCGTTCAGGTTCGCCTCGAGGAAATTCGATCCGGTCCGCATTTCGGCGAAAAGGACAAAGCTGTGGAACGGTCCGGGCATCACTTGGCCTGCTGCGACTGGGCGGTCAGCGTCGGGTCAAGCTGCGCCGGGAAATCGCCCATCAGCACTGGCTGCATGCCCTGATTGCGCAGGTCCTGCAGAAAGGCCCCGAAGCCCGAAAGATCAACCATGCGCGGCAGTTCGGTCATGCGGTGCGGCGCGCGGGGGTTCAGGTCATCGACGATCTGGTGCAGCGCCTCGGCCGGGTTTTCGATGAAATCGGCCAGGGTCCAAAGCTGCAGCCGGGCCTTGGTTTCGGGCTGCTGCAGTTGGGCGATGAAGTCCGCCTCGATCTTTTGCAGGGCGGCGGCTTCGGCCCTGATCTGGGCAAAGGGGCGGCCCGAGCGCCAGAGCGGCACGGCAAAAGCCCCCGAGACGATGAAGATGTGGGCATTGCGGTCGCCCGCCAGAAAGGTGGTGACGGCCTGCACATCGCCGGGACCGAACTGGAAGCACTGACGTTCGCCCCGGCTGTTCCAGATCAGGTTGGTCAGGAAACTGTGCGGGTTGTAGTCGCGCAAGGCGGCGCTGTCGGACAGGCCGCCTTTGAAGACAGTCTCGCCCCCGGCGAATTGAACCCGGTCCGGCGCGAAGATATGGCCATGCACGCGGGCATCGGCGACCTGGGCCAGCCAGGGCTGAAAGTCGTGGAACAGGTCGGCAAACCCCTCCATCACGCCGTAAGGGGCGGCGGCGATGGACCCGCCCCGCGCCTTGGTCGGAAACCGGCTTTGCATGTACAGGCCGGGGCGGCCTTTGGTGCGCCGTTCGACCGCCTTGGCGAACAGGCGGTCGATCTTGCCGGGGTTCGGGGTAAAGCGGGGCTGGTCGTCGGGAGTCAGGAAGGTGCGATACAGAAGGTCGGCCTGCGGCCAGATCTTGCGCGCGACAAAGGCCGAGGACTGGCGCAAAAGGTGCAGGTGGTCGTCGTAGAACACATGCGGGCGACCCTGGAAGTCGAACTTTGACAGGGTCAGGGACCGGCTTTCGACGCGGGTCGAGACCTGGCGCACAAGGGTCTGAAAGTAGCTTTCGTCGGGGATCCAGACGCGCCGGAAGTAGCGGTCATAGCGGGGCCGGTCGGGATGCGTCAGGATCGCCCGCAGCGACCGGGCGGTCAGGCACCACCACTGGCTTCCAAGGTGGGGCACGATCCCGGCGGGGATGCGGCGCTGAAAGCCAAGGCGGCGCTGGATGCGGACATAGGCGTCGAACAGGCGGCGCTGCTTTTTCCACGAGAACGGAAAGCGCAGGGTAAAGCGTTCCTTGTTCAGCCCGCCGATGGTCCAGCCGACATCGGCGGTGGTGACGCTTTCGATGAAATCGGTGTCAGGGTTCGCGTCAAGATGCTGTTGCAGGTCTTGGACCGGGCGGATCGGCAGGCAGGACCCAGAGGCCAGGAAGACGTGGGTCACCTGCGGGAAATCGGCCAGCATCCGCGTTGTGGCCAGGATCGTGGCCTGCACCAGCCCGAACGTGCCCCATTCGCACGCCACCCGGTCAGAGAAACGGACGTCGGGCAGGTCCGACAGGGCCTGCGCAAGGCCATCGCGATCGAGGTCGAGGACGCGGCGGTCCAGGTGGATGACGACGGGGCAGCCGTTCTGCGCCCAAGCCCGGGCGACCTGGGCCGCCCGGTCCAGCGCGGTGTGGCAGAGCAGGACGACGCCAAAACTCATGCCCAGTTTCCTTTCGACATCAGGCCGAGGATTTCAAGCTGGCGCCAGTTGATATACTTCTCGCTCCAATTGCACCACAGATCACGCTCGCGGCTGATGCCTTCGCGGTAGGCGCGGTATTCGTGGCTTTCGGCGTAGTGCTGGCCGCGGCGAAGTTCCTCTTCGGCCTTGGCGGCGAAGGTATCCAGGAACTTCGCGTGCAGAAGGCAGCCCGAGGGCTTTTCGCCGCCATGATCCTCATAGGTCAGGTTCAGCCCGCGCGGCAGCATCATGTGGGTCGAGGAGACATAGGCATAGGCGCGGTCCCACTTGACCAGCGGGATCTTGTTCATCGCGGGGGCCTGTTTCGGCTGGTCGGCAAAGAACAGGCGCGCACGGGGGCCACCTTGCACCCAAAGGTTCAGGTAGGGCCAGTTGCGGCGGATGGCGTAGTTGCCGCTGTCGAAATACTGCGCGATCTCGAACGGGTTCTGGCCTTCGCGGTAAGGCTGTTCGTGCATCGCGCCCTTGGGATACATGTCCAGAAGCATCGACGAAAAGCTGCGGGTGCCAGCGCTGTCCAGCCAGTCGGTCAGCGCCCGCAGGGGGCGGGTTTCGCAATAAGGGTAGACCAGGAATTCATCGACATCGACGGTCAGGCACCAGTTGCCCTGCCCGTGACGGCGCAGCAGGTGCATCAGCCAGTCCATCCCGAAGCGCGACTGCTTGTAGCCGTGGGCCGTGCCCCAGACCGACACATCGGGCTGATCGGCCAGGTATTCGCGGGTGCCATCGGTGCTGTCGTTGTCGACGATCAGGAAGTGGTCGATCCCAAGCTTGCGGTAGTAGTCCAGGAAATACGGCAGGCGCACACGTTCATTGCGCATCGTCGAAAACAAGAGGATCGGCTGAGCCCGCAGGCCCTGCATCCGGTTCGTCACCACCTGCAATTGCCGCCGTTTGCGGAAGGCCCGCCACAACAGGCGCTTTCTGCGCAGGCGCAGGCGGTAGATCGACAGAAGGCGCATCGACACACTCATACCCAGCCACCGCGCGACAGAAGGCCCAGAGCCTCAAGCTGTCGCCAGCCGGTGTAGCGGCTTGACGTCGACGTGCGCAAGACCGGGTCGGCGGTCAAGCGGTCGTAATAGCTGGCATATTGCGCGCCATCGGCGAAATGTTCGCCCCGCGCCTTTTCCTCGGCCGAGCGGTCGATGATGCCGGGGAGGAACTTGGTGTGCAGAAGGACAGCAGAGGTCAGCTCTCCTCCGTCCGTGGCGTAGACTTGATTCAGGCGGGTGGGCAACAAGGCATGGGTCGAGTTGACATAGGCATAGCGCCAGTGCCAGCGCACGAGGGGGATCTTGTTCAGGGTCGGGGCCTTGCGCGGCTGATCGGCAAAGAACGCACGGGCCCGGGCACCGCCTTGTATCCACAGGTTTCGCAGCCGTGGCTGGACCTGCACCTGATAATTGCCGGCGTCGAACCATTTCAGGGTCGTCGTCGGATCATCCCCGGCAGCATAGCTTGCCCCTGACACCGGGCCGTCCGGGTAAAGGTCCAGGGTCAGCGCACCCAGGCCTGTTTGGCCTTGCCGGTCCAGCCAGTCGATCAGCGCGGGCAGCGGGCGGGTCTGCCAGTGCGGGTAGATCAGGATTTCGTCGGCATCCAGCGTCAGGCACCAATGGCCGTGGCCATGACGCTGCATCAGCCAGGTCAGCCAATCCATGCCAAAGCGTGAGGCCTTGTAGCTGGCAGAGGTCGTCCAAAGCGAAATGTCCGGCTGGTCCAGAAGCTGCGCCGTGCCGTCCGTGCTGGCGTTGTCGACGATCAGGAAATGGCGGACCCCCAGCTTGCGGTGATGGTCCAGCATGAAGGGCAGGCGTTGCGCCTCGTTCCGGACGCACATGAAGCACAGGATGTCTTCGGCCCGGATCGCAGCGGTCCGGTCGGCCACCGGCGCAAGCTGGCGGCGACGGCGGACCGCGCGGATCATCAGGACCCGGCGCTGCAGGCGACGGCGGTAGGCACGCCAAAGCGCCGACAGGCCGCGGTCACCATCGGGAAGCGTGCCGATCGGCCAGGCGTCAGGCTGCGGGCGCAAGTTCTATTGCGCGGCCCTTTGCATGGCCATGAGCTCGTGCAGGAAGGTCTCGAACTCTTCGGACAGGTCGGGGCGCGACAGGCCAAAGGCGACGGTGGCCTGCAGGAACCCGATCTTGGACCCGCAATCATAGCGCTGGCCCCGGAAGCGCAGGCCGTAGACGCCGGTTTTCGACCCGACCTCCTCGGCGATGGCGTCGGTCAGCTGGATTTCCCCGCCAGCGCCCTGCTTCATCCGGTTGAGGTTGGTCAGCACCTTGGGCGTCAGGATGTAGCGGCCGATCACGGCAAGGTTCGACGGCGCATCTTCGGGGTTGGGCTTTTCGACCATGCCCTTGGCGCGGACGATGGAGCCCATATCCTCACCAATGTCCAGAACGCCGTAACTGGAGGTCTTGGACGGAGCCACCTCCATCGCGGCGACCATGCAGCCGCCGGTTTCAGCGTGGGCTTCGACCATCTGCTGCAGGCAGGGTTGTTCGGCGGCGATCACGTCATCTGGCAGAAGCACGGCAAAGGGTTCGTTGCCGATCAAGCGGCGGGCGCACCAGACGGCATGACCCAGGCCCATGGCCCGGTTCTGCCGGACATAGGCGATGGCACCGGAATCCATGTTGGTATCGCGCAGGATATCCAGAAGGTCGGTCTTGCCCTTCTTGCGCAGTTCCGATTCCAGTTCGGGGGAGTGATCGAAGTAGTCTTCCAGCGCCGACTTGCCGCGCGCGGTGACGAAGATGAATTCCTTGATCCCGGCGGCCCGCGCTTCGTCGATCGCGTACTGGATCAGCGGGCGGTCGACGAGGGTCATGATCTCTTTCGGGATCGACTTGGTGGCGGGCAGAAAGCGCGTGCCAAGGCCAGCCACGGGAAAGACCGCCTTGGTGATCTTCTTGGCTTTCATTTCACGTTCCGTTTCTGTCAGCCGGTACCGCCCCATCGGCCCGACGACCATCTGATCGCCGCGGATTCTGACCTTAACCGGGCAGCGACGCGGCAATATTCGTAATTTGCACGCGACTGAATCTTGATGCACGCAAAAAGTTTCACGCCTGTGAACAGTCGGCCAGCGGATGCCCTACTGCGTCAATTTTGATGCATTTGCCAGCATCCCCTCGATCACCGGAACGTCCGAGGGGTTGTTCAGCTCCCAGAACTCGCGCCCGTTCGCCTGGACTTCGACACACAGGACAGTGCGGCCGTTTTCCAGAAAGCGCAGCTGTTCCAGGCCTTCCAGGGTTTCCAGCGGACCGATGGGCCAGGAGGGATAGGCCTGCAGGGCGGCAGGGCGATAGGCGTAGACGCCGACATGGTGAAAGACCGGGGTCGGATCGTCCGGCGCGTAGCTGCGGCCGGTGAAGGGGATGACTTCCTTGGAGAAGTACAGCGCCCTGCCTCCGGCCCCGAAGACGGCGGTCGTGCCACCCACGCGCCCGGCGCGGCGGTCGTCCAGAAAGCCCTGCACCATGCGCCCGGTACAGCGCAGGACGGGGGTGGCGATGTCGGCCCGGGGGTCGTCGGTCAGGCCCTTGACCAGATCCTCGACGAACCAGGCGGGGGTCAGGGGCGCGTCGCCCTGCAGGTTGACGATCACGTCGTAGCCAGGCAGTTGCGCGGCCACCTCGGCGCAGCGTTCGGTGCCGTTCTGCGCGGCCTGCGAGGTCATCACCACCTCGGCCCCGAAGTCTGCCGCGTGGTCGGCGATGCGGTCATCATCGGTCGCGACGACAACGCGGTCGATGTTCTTGACCGCCATTGCGGCCTCCCAACTGCGGCGGATCAGGGTCTTGTCGCCATCGGGGCCTTTGAGCGAAACCAAGGGTTTGCCAGGGTAGCGGGTGCTGGCATAGCGGGCCGGAATGGCGATGAGGGTGGTCATTTCAGGGTCACACCGGGGGCATGGGCAATGAAGAACGGGTTGTCCCAGCCAGGCTTGCCATAGGCAAGTGGAGTGTGGTCGTCGAACCGGACGACATGGCCCCCTGCCCCGCGCAGAACGGCGTCCCCGGCGGCGGTGTCCCATTCCATCGTGCGGCCAAGGCGCGGGTAAAGGTCGGCCTCACCGGTCGCGACAAGGCAGAACTTCAGGCTGGAGCCCGCGCTGGTCATGTCACGGACGGCGTAGCGGTTGATGTAGTCGTCGGTCGCCTGATCGCGGTGGGATTTCGACGCCACGACCATCAGGGCGGCATTGTCGGGGGAGGAGACCTTGAGGGCCGTGAGGGGCCCGGGTTCGGGGCCGAAGGGGCCGGTTTCCTCGACCGCGGTGCCATCGGGAAGCGTGTAGAACAGGCGGTCCTTGGCCGGGGCATAGACGACGCCGCGGGTCGGGACACCGTCCTGGACGAAGGCGATGTTGACGGTGAAATCACCCCGGCGCTGGACGAATTCCTTGGTGCCGTCCAGCGGATCGACGATCAGGAAGGTGCTGGCGGTCAGCGTGTGGCTGGCGGCCTGTTCTTCGGTGATCAGGGGCACATCGGGGAAAGCGGCCCGCAAACCGGCCGAGATCACCGCGTCGGCAGCCTCGTCAGCCGCAGTCACCGGGCTGGAATCACCCTTGGCGCGGACCTCGAAATCGGGGCCGTTGTAGATTTCCATGATCCGGTCCCCGGCTTGCAGGGCCAGAGCGCGCATCAGCGGCACAAGACGGTCGTGATCCATCACATCCTTTGCAGCCGCAGGTGCGGCGATTGTATATTGATCCGGGCGTCGTTATCCTTCGCCGTCAACGGAACGGCAAGGTTTCCCTGCAAAGCTTGCCGGACCGAAGAAAGGAAACGGATGTTCCGACACCGCCCCATGAATGCTGCGGCGCCGTCCCGCGCGTTCGAAACGCTGGAGCTGATCTTTCACGTCTCGATCCGCAACCTGCGGAAATCGCACGGGAACGCGATCGTCGGTCTGGTGCTGGCGATTGTTCAGGCCATAATCATGGTCCTGACCATGTACTTCCTGTTCGACGTGATGGGGCTGCGGAAAGTCGCCGTGCGGGGCGATTTCATGCTGTACGTCATGTCCGGCGTCTTCATGTTCATGACCCATATCAAGGCCATTGGCGCGGTGGCCGGGGCTGAAAACGCCGCGTCTTCGATGATGATGCACGCGCCGATGAACCCGATCATCTCGATCTGCGGCGCGGCGCTGGCCACGCTGTACCAACAGGCGCTGGCGGCTTCGGTGATTCTGTTCTTTTACCATTCGGTGTTCAA
>JAKQLM010000367.1 GCA_029567145.1 Pseudomonadota bacterium | reverse complement strand
CCGGGGCGCGGGCCGATGTGATCCGCGTGGCCCGGCTTGGGTCGGCAGGGGCCGTGCGCGGGGTCTGGGTGCAGGGCCGCCGGGTGGGCTGATCCCCCCCCTTTCCCTAGCGTGTCCGCCAGCGGTCGGCGATATAGGTTGCGGTCATCAGGTCCAGATGCGCCCCGCCACCGTTCTTGGCGATGGTGATCTCGTCGTCGGATCGGCGCGTGAACAGGGCCGGATCGTCGTAGTAGTCGGCGATAATGTCCGCCTCGGTGATCGCGCCCGAGGCAAGCGGTTCGATGATCTCGCCAATATGGCCGATGGTGGTGGCGCGACTGTCGACGAACAGCCGCGCGCGGGCCAGGGCGGTGTCGTCCACCTCGCGCATGCCGGGTTTGTAGGCCCCGATCAGGTCAAGGTGTTGGCCCGGTTGCAGCCAGTCACCCCGGATCAGCGGCGCGGTCGCCATGGTCGCGGTGCAGATCACGTCAGCCTGCCGCACGGCCGTCTCCAGATCGTCGGCGACGGGCAGGCCCATGGCCTCGGCGCTGGAGCGGCTGCGGCTCCAGACCGAAAAGGACGCCTTGGGAAACACGCTGGAATAGGCCTCGACCATCGAGCGCGCGACCGCCCCCGCCCCGACCAGAAGGAACCGGCGGCTGTCCTTGCGCGCCAGACGGCTGGCCGACAACAGGCTGTCACCCGCCGTCTTCCATTTTGTCACCAGATGGAAATCGACAATGGCCGTCAAAGCACCCGTCACGTTGTCGTAAAGCGTGACCGCCCCGTTGATCGTGGGCAGGCCCAGAGCCGCGTTGCCGGGGTGGATCGTCGCCACCTTGACCAGCGCCCCCAGCCCGTCGATCCAGGCGGCACGGTCCAGGATCGTGTCCGCCCCGCGATACAGGAACATGTCCTTGATCTCGGCCCTTGGCAGGCGGTGCCCGGTCTCGAATGCCGCCATCAGGCCCGACCAGTCCAGACAGGCCTCGGCCTCACGCGGTACGATGGTGATCACAGTCCGGCTTCCTTGTCTGTCAGCAGGCCCTCGGCGACCAGACGCCGCGCCCAGCCCTGCCAGGTTTCAAACTGATGCGTCCGCCAGCCCCGACGGGCGGCGGCGGTGATGTTGTCGGCCCGGTCGTCGGTGAACAACAGCCGGTCCGGGGCAATGCCGCTGTCTTCCTCGACGATCTGAAAGATGCGGGGGTCGGGCTTTGACACGAACAGCCGGCCCGAGACATATTCACGGTCGAATTCGCAAAGGAAATCAAGCTTTTCGCGGGCTTCGTCGTAGGAATAGCTGCCAAAGTTGGTCAGCGCAAAGACCGGCACGCCCCTGCGTCGCAAGGCCCGGAGAAGCGCGATGGAGCCTTCGATCCGGGGGCTGGCCAGTTCGATCCAGCGGTCATACCACAGGCGGATTTCCGGGGCCCAACCGGGGTGGCGGTCGGCCCAGTCATAGATCGTCTCGCGAAACAGCGCGCCATCATCGACCAGCGCGTTCATCTGGTGCAGATCCACTTCGGCGAACAATGCCTGCCGCCGGTCGAGGCCGATCACCCGGTCATAGAACGCCTCGGGCTGCCAATGGGTCAGCACGTTGCCGATGTCGAAGATTACCGCCTCAGGCTGCATCGTCCCGCTTTCGCACCGTTTCCCGCCAGATCACATAAAGGCCCGAGCCGCAGATCATCGCAATCCCCACCCAGCCGGTCGCGTCGGGAAAAGTGCCAAACATCACCAGTCCCCAAAGGATCGCCATCGGCATGCCGACATATTCAAAGGGCGCGACCAGCCCGGCCTCGACGGTGCGGTAGGCCTGCGTCACCATCAGCCCGCCGATGCCGACCGACAGACCGGTGGCGACAAAGTAGGGCAGGTCGGACAGCGGCGGCCAGACCCAGGGACGGAACAGGAACGCCCAGATCGACCCGTCGGTCATCGCCAGATGCCCGTCGCCGACCCAAAGCCCCATCGCCACGCTGACCACGATGAACCCGGTCTGCACATACAAGGACAGCGTCATCGCGCTTTCGGTGCCGCCCATGTGCCGCGCCAGAAGGTTGCCGCTGGCATAAAGCACCGCCGAGATCAGCACCAGAAGCGCTGCCGGCTGGATCACCCCGGCCCCGGGGCGCAGCATCACCAGGACGCCCAGCATCCCCAGGATTACCGCCGCCCAGCGCCGGGGGCCGACTTTTTCACCAAGGAAAACAATGGATAACAGGGTCACGACAATCGGGCTGACATAGGCCACGGCCACCGCATCGGCCAAGGGCATGGCGGCCAGACCGACAAAGAAGGTCACGTTCGACACCATGACGATGCAGACCCGCGCCAGATGCGTGCCGGGCCGACTGGTGCCGATCTGCGACCAGCCACGCTCGGAGATATGGATCACCGCAAGGATGAAGGTCAGCGCCACGACAGCGCGGATCAGGATGACCTGGTGCAGGGCGTAGCTGCCCGACAGGAACTTGATCGCCATGTCGTTGACGGAAAAGATCAGCGTGCCGCCGACCGCGAACAGGACCCCGGCCAGGGTTTCATTGCGTGCCATGGCGGCAGATGATCCGGGCGCGGCGGTTCCGTCTGTTCCAGCCGCGACATCGGTTGGCGCGGGCAGGCGGTCGGGTCAGGGGTTGGCTGCGGGGGCTTCGGCGGGGGCTTCGGTTGCCGGAGCTTCGGTGGGGGTTTCCGTGGCAGCGGCGGCGGCCTCGGCGGCGGCGGTCAGCGTGTCCACTTGCCCCTGAAGCGTTTCGACCTGGGCTGCCAAGGCGGCCTTTTCACTTTCGATCGTGGTCAGGGCGGCCTCTTTTGCGGCGATTTCGGTCTGCAGCGTCGCGACCTGCTGGCTGGACTGGTAGGCGTAGAACCCCAGGATGGCGAGTGAGGCCACCAGAATGGCAAGGACCAGGTTCTTCATCCGCGTACCCCATGTGACGGTTTGTGATCGGGCGCAACCTGATCACATGCCTTTGCAGGGCACAACCCATTTGCAGCACGGGAGGGACGCGAAGCGCGGGGTTGTGGTGGTCCGGAGGACAGCCCGCCAAGTCATTGCGAACGCGCTGTAAATCCTGGGATTTTGGGGCAAGACGACCGTCTTTTTCCCGTCATCCTTGCGTCTTCCTCCCGTCTCTACGCGCGCAGGGATGACGCGGTTTTAACCAGTATCCGCACCAGATCGCGCGCGATTCGAAAGGGCAGGCCGGACGGCGCAGACCGGGCTTAGGGTGCGGGTCGCGCGGCCTGCCGCAGGACGCGGTCCAGCACCTCTAGAAACCGGCTGCGGTCGGCCTTGGAGTAGAGCTTGCCCCCGCCCTGCCGGAACGGATCGGCGGCGCGCAGGTCCTGCATTAGGTCGCGCGTCGCCAGCACGTTGCCGATGTTGCGCTCGTGCAGTTCCTCGCCGTTGTACTTGACCACCCGCGCCCCCGCCGCGACACAGCGCGCCGCCAAGGGAATGTCGCCCGTCACCACCACATCGCCCGGCCCACACGCCTCGGCGATCCATTTGTCGGCCTCGTCCGGGCCTGCGGCGACGAAGACGCTTTCGACCAACGGGTTCTGCGACGGACGGATGCCGCCGTTCGACACCAGCACCATCCGCACCCCCAGCCGGGTGGCGACCCGTTCCGCCTCGGCCTTGACCGGGCAGGCGTCTGCGTCGATGAATATGGTCATGTG
>JAKQLM010000327.1 GCA_029567145.1 Pseudomonadota bacterium | reverse complement strand
TCGACACGGCCCCGGCGAAGCAAAGCGATCCCGCGGCGACCAGCGCTGGGGTAGTGACCGGCAGCACGATGCCCAGCAGGGTGCGCCGCCCCTTGGCCCCGGCGATCTGCGCGGCCTCGACCAGATCGGAATTCACCGTGGCCAGCGACGCGGCGATGATCGTGAAAGCCAGCGAAAAGTAATGCAGCGTCAGCACGATCAGTGTCGGAGCCATGCCCCAGGACAGCCAGTCCGGCACGTCCAGCCTCAGCCCGTGCAGCCAGCCGGTCTGTCCGCCGACGCGGTCGTTCTTGAAAAGCGACCCCCAGGCCAGCGAGGTCGCAAAGGACGGGATCATGAAGGGCAGGGTGGCCATCACTCCGATCGTGCGCCGATAGGGCACGTCGGTCATCACCACCAGCCAGGCAAGGAACCCACCCAGCAACACACATGCCCCGGCAACCACAAAGCCGATGATCAAGGTGTTGGCCAAAGGCACCCAAAAGAGGTTGGGCGCAAGACGGCCGACCAGCACGTCCCGCCAGGCGCCGACGTTCGTGGGGCGCAGGGTGAAGAGGACGGTCGAAACCAGCGGCAGCACGATCAGTAGTGTCAGGATCAACAGGACCACGGCCTTCAGGATCGTGCCTTGGGCAAACATCACACGGCGGCCGGCAAGGCCGGGGCGTTGGTTCAGGCTGGCATCTGCCATTCCCGGACCCTTTCCAGAACTGAGGTGAATGGAGCCTGCATCGAAACGGGCAGCCCGTCAAAGGACGGCCCGCCTTAGGGTCACTGCAGCGTCAGGATCAGATCGCCGACGGCCGCACGCGCGGCCGCGGTCTTGGCCGGGTCGATCGCCCAGGCCTTGAAATCGGCCAACGGCACCGCGTCGGGATGCGGGACGATGTCGGTGCGGGTGGCATAGTCGCCCGCCACGTAGAAGGGCTTGAACGCATCGCCGCCCGTCTCGCTGTCGTCGCCCATCATGAAGTCGATCAAGAGGCGCGCGGCATGCGGGTGTTGGGCACCTTTGGCGAGGCTGAGGACGGCAGGGAAAATGATCCCGTTCGACGGTGCCACGTCATTGGCCACCTGCAGCGCCCAGCCCTCGTCCTCGTTGTCACGACGATCGGAATAGCTGGTAAAGCCGACGGGTGGGTTCGTCTGGCCCAGCTTTCCCACGGCGGCGTTCACGTCATCGGTGGACCCGACAAGGATCAGGTCATTGGCGAAAAGGTCCGAAATGAATTTTTCGCCCGCATTGGCCGCCCCGCCAAGGTCGATGGCCGCACCGAACTGTGCCTCGTAGGCGGCGGCCATCTCATCTGACCGCAAGACAATCTCGGTCATCATGTCGAGGTAGTCGCCTCGCTGGAGCGGATCGACCATGACCACGCGCCCCTTCCAGTCGGGCGTGGTCAGTTGCCAGAGGTTGGTGATCGGGGACCCGTCCGGATTGGCCTCTTCGTTATACATCAGGACCTTGGTCGACTGGCGCTGCGCCAGAAGCGGGGCCTTGAACCCGTCGGGCAGCCGGTCGGCCACGCGCGGCGGCACGTAGTTTTCGATGATTCCCTTTTCGAGCAGTTCCGGGATCACTACCGGCGCATCCGAGATATAGACGACGTCGGCGTTGATGACGCCCGCCCCTGCCTCGGCGGTCAGGCGCGCGATCTGTTCGGTGGACGAGATGTCGAACCCTTGCAGGTCGATTCCGGGATAGGCCGCCTCGAATGCCTCTTCGACCCGGCTGATCCGGCTGGTAAAGGAATAGACGACGACCGTTCCTTCGGCCTGCGCCAGTGGCAGCAGTTCTGCGGGCGTCATCGCATTCGGGTCTTGCGCCACGGCCGGTCCGGCGAGCGCGCATGCGACAATTGCCGCAATGCTTAGGTTTCTCATGGTGTTCCTCCCCATAGTTAACATCTTCATTCAAACCGTTTGATCAGCGCCCCGAGGCTATTCAGCGTTTGCAACACGCCTGTATCGCCTGTCGCGCCGGCAGCGATCACGATGGCATTCGAGATCGCCATCGGGACGGTCAGTGTCTGGAAGCTTTCGGCATCCCCGCCACGCGGGGCGGTCAGGAGTTGGTCGGGCTGCGGCACCATCACGTGCCCGCTGACCCCTGAGATCACGATCGTGGATGCCCCCACCTCTGCTGCCCGACCCGCCAACGCGGGCCAGGCGCGCGGTGTGCGGCGGAAGGCATAGACCAGCATCGCGTCCTCGCCGGTCATTCCCAGGACGCCCTCGGCCAAGCTGCGTGCATCGCCCGCAAGGACATGCACGTCGCAGCCAAAGCGCGCCAGGCGTTTGGCCATCATCAGGACGAGCACCTCGGCATTGCCGGTTCCGAAGATGAAGACGCGGCGCGCTGCCATCAGGCGTTTGGCGGCTGCGGCGATGTCGGCGTCCGAGACATGATCGGTCAGCCGGGACAATGCCGCAACTTCGCGGCCCACCAAGGTTCCCAGAACGCCCGCCTCTCCCGAGGCATCAATGGTGCGCTTCATCCGCGCGGCGGTGTCCTCGCTGGGGATGAATTCGGCCTGCAGAGCCTGTCGGAAAGCTGGATAGCCGTCAAATCCCAGCTTGCGGGCCAGACGTGACACGGTCGCCTCGTGCACGCCCGCGCCGCGCGCCAGTTCGGTGACCGATGCCAGCGCGGCAGTCCGTGGCTCGCTTAGGACGGAACTTACCAGTCGCCGTTCCGACGGTGTCAGATCGTCGGCGCGCATCTGGATCGTATCGGCGAATCGCGTTTGCATGGATAGCCTACAAGAAACTGGCCTTTGCAAAGTTACTTGCACATTGTGGCTAGCGATGCAAGCATTCTTGCGGGCTGCGAAGTCCCTTGCAGAGAATCCCGTATCGGCAAACTAGACTTCGCCGAGAGCCACCAGCGCGATGACAGTCCGCTTGTCGCCGTTGATTTCGTCATCGCTGATCATCAGGAACCGGCCGGGCGAGACTTCGGTGATGCCTTCGAAATCAGCATCTGTCACGCCAGGCACCATAACTGGCGCAGTTACTACGGGGCAGGGCGCATCCGGCTTGCAAGCGGCAAGGTCAATGATCGACAGGAACGGTAGAAGCCTCAACTTGTCCTCTGATCGCATCCGGTCAAGCAGCAGAATGCGGCCGTTGGACAGCGTTTCCAGTGCCTTGACCGAGGTGTTTCCGACCGCCTCGGTGCTGAACTGATAGCTGGTCCCGTTCCCGGCAAAGAGCGTGTGGATGCGTCGGGGGGCGTCGAGAAGCGGCTCTTCAGGCAACGTGACAAGGCCGTGAACAGGATGGAGCGTCAGCGCCTCCAGCCCATCGCCTTCGCTTTTCTGCCGCGCCGGATCACGCAGGGGCGCAGGAACCTCAAAGTCGGCGAGCCATTTTCCAGAGGTCGAGAACCGCGCGATGGCGGGACCGAGTTCGCTGACGATGGCGAACTCGGCATTTGCCGGATCACCGTCGCTTCCGTTGATGATCGCCATGCCCTCGGGGTTGAAGAAGTCATTGTCGATTTTGGTCCCGGCAGTGTCGGTCAGGGCGATGGCGGTCTCTGCCTGGAACGTCGCAATCCTGTCGCCGTCGATCGAAAGCTGGAACCGGATCAGCCGGGCCTTGTCCGTCACGGCCCAAAGCACACCTGCGTCCGCATCCCAGGCGATGCCCGAAATCTCGGACACCTTGATCCCGACAAGCCGGGTTTCGGGCAGTATCACGACATCAAGCACGTCAACCTGGAGGGTGTCAGCAAGCAGAGTGGCGGTCGTGGCGACGAAGCTGACCATTGCTGCGGCAAAGGTGTGACGGGGCAGTCTGATCGGTAACATGAGCGTGATCCTCTCTGGGGCTGTGGCCCTAAGTAGCGGTGGCCACTGGGCTGAGCTTCAACTTGCGCAATGCGGGAAGGAACCGGTTGTGCCGGTCGACCTGGACTGCCTGTTCAGCCAGGATGCTCCACCCGTCGTAGCCGCTAGGCCCGAACAGGGGGATACGCTGGTCGTTGCCTTGCTTGTTGCGCGGGTCCTTGCGGTCGCGGATCAGCAGCATCCGGGTGCGCTCGTTCACATCCGCCCAGCCGACCCGGCAGATTTCATCCAGCCGCATGGCCGTTGCGATGGCGAAGCGAATGATCCGCCCGATCGGGATGATCTGGCGCTCATTCGCCTCGAAGAAGGCGATCAGATTCTCAACCTCGCTCTCGCTCGGACGGCGGTCCCTTTCCATGCCCTTGCCGACGAGACCCAGCCGCTTCAACGCGATCCGCGTCAACCCCACCTGTTCCGTGGAAACGGGCAACCCATGCACAGCGGCCGCATGCGACAGAACGAGGCTGATGGTCCCGATGTCGATCCCAAGCGTCACGGGCCCTGCGCCAGCCTCAGAGCGGGCGCGTCCGAACTGTATCAGCCTTTCCCGGTCAAATGCCGTGATCTTGATCGTCCCGAGTTCACGCCGCAACATGTCTAAAGTTGCGGCCTTCGACCGACGCGGCGGTTTTCCGACCGCCGTCAGGTCTTCGATGTGCAGCTGCACCAGTTCCCCGAACTTCGTGATCCGACCGATCCGCGAACTGACCGGCGTTTCGTTGCGGTCCACCGACAGCTCGGCTAAACGGGACCAACGGAGCGCATCGTCCCGCCGCAGGAACGTCTCGCTGACGTAGCGACCCTTGCGGCGGACCTGCGCGCGCCAAGAACCGGAGGGAAGCTTTGCGATGGTCGGCATTTCGTGTGCAATCCGTGTGCAGTGAGTCGTCGTAGTGTGGCGAAATGGCGCGAAGTCGGGGATAAGAACGGCGGGCAGGCGGGTGGGCTAACGATTTGAGACTACAGAAAAAATGACAGAATTTCAACCACATAGACTTTCCATTGCACCCATGATGGACTGGACGGACCGGCATTGCCGCGTCTTTCACCGGCAGATGACCCGCCGGGCAATGCTGTATACCGAGATGGTGACCGCCCCGGCCATCGTGCATGGGCCAAAGCCGCGGCTTCTGGACTATTCGCCGCAAGAGCATCCCGTTGCCCTGCAACTTGGTGGCTCGGACCCGGCGGAACTGGCGCAGGCGGTGCGGATCGCGGGGCCGTGGATGTATGACGAGATCAACCTGAACTGCGGTTGCCCCTCCGACCGGGTGCAATCCGGCTGCTTCGGTGCCGTGCTGATGGAAAGCCCGGCCCTGGTGGCCGACTGTGTCCGCGCGATGATCGCTGAAACCGACGCGCCGGTCACGGTGAAATGCCGGATCGGCGTCGATGATCAGGACCCCGAGACGATGCTGCCCGCCTTCATCGAAACCATCGCCGGGGCAGGGGTGCGCCACATCATCATCCACGCCCGCAAGGCCTGGCTGCAGGGCCTTAGCCCAAAGGAAAACCGCGAGATCCCGCCGCTGGACCACGCCCTTGTGCTGGCGATGAAGCAGCGGTTCCCCGAGCTGACGCTTAGCATCAACGGCGGCATCACCACGCTCGCGCAGGCGAAAGCCCTGCTGGATCAGGGCCTTGACGGGGTGATGATCGGCCGCGCCGCCTATCACGACCCGGCGGCCACCCTGATCGGGGCTGATGCGCTGTGGGGTGACGCCTTTGCCCCCGACCCGATCGCCGTGGTGGATGCCATGCGCCCCTATATCGCGGATCATCTGGCGAACGGGGGGCGGCTGCACCAGATCACCCGGCACATGCTGGGCCTTTTCACCGGCAAACCCGGCGCGCGCGGCTGGCGCCGGGTGCTGTCCGAAGGGGCCTCACGCCCCGGCGCAGGGCTGCACACGCTGGACGCCGCCCTGGCCGAGCTTCAGGCGACCGCCGCCTGACGCGACACGACCACGCGGCTTAGCGCCAGCACCAGCACGCCGCACAGCGCGATCGCCCCCAGCATCGGCGTGGCGCTGCCGTCGAAGAACGGACCCACCGCCGCGATCATGGCACCCCCCGCCAGCATCTGCAGCGTGCCCCCCAGCGACGAGGCCAGTCCCGCGATGTCGCCATGTTCGTCCAGCGCCATCACCATCGCCGTCGGGATGATCAGCCCCAGACAGGCGTTGGCCAGGAAAAGCCCCGCCACGCACAGCCACAGCGTCATCGCCCCGGCCAGCGCCAGCGCGAACAGCGCCACCGTAAAGACCGCAAACCCGGCCGAGGCCCAGGCCATCACCCGCGCCGACCCGTGCCGCATCCCCAACGGCCCCGCCATCTGGGACGAGGCGAAGAACCCGATCGCATTCACCGCAAAGGCGATGGAAAACCCGGTCGGCGACAGTCCGAACGCGCCGGTGTAGACAAAGCTTGCGCTGGCGATGAAGACAAAGAAGCTGGCCATACCGAAGCCGCCCAGAAAGGTCAGCCCCATGAACAAGGGGTCGGTGAACAGGACCGCCGCTCCGCGCCGCATCGCTCCCAGGTTGAAGGGCTGCCGATCCGCCTCGTGCAGCGTCTCGGGCTGGTACAGCGTCAGGATCGCCAGGCTGGCACAGGCCGCCACCACCAGCGCGGCAAAGATCGCGCGCCAGTCGAACACCGCCATCAGCCCCGACCCGACCAGAGGGGCCAGCATCGGCGAAACCGAAATCACCATCATGACCGCCGCCATCAGCCGGGTCGCCTGCGGGCCGGTATAGTTGTCGCGGATGATCGCGCGCGGCACCACCATCAGCGCGGCCCCGCCCAGACCCTGGATCGCGCGGCCGACCAGCAGCCACTCGACCGTCGGCGCCACGGTGCAGGCCACCGAGCCCAGCATGAACACGACAATCCCCGCATACAGCGGCGGCTTGCGGCCCGACCGGTCGGCCCACGGCCCGTAGATCAGCTGCGCCAGCCCGAAAGCGATGAAATAGGCGATGATCGTTCCCTGCATCGCCTGGATCGTGGTGCCAAGATCGGCCCCGATCTCGGGCATGGCGGGCAGGTACATGTCGATGGCAAAGGGGCCGATGCAGGACAGAAGTCCCAGCACCAGCGCAGGGCGCAATATACGGTCAGACATCTGGAAAGCCTTTGGAAAACTGGGGGGAGAGGGCGGGCGAAACAAGGCCCCTACGCGAATCCGGAGCAGTTGCATACCATTCGGTATCGAGCCCGGCCAGCCCCTTTTCGCCAGCCGCCGCGCCCTTTTCCCGCTTAGCCCGCGCGAAACCCGTTGACCAGGCAGCGCAAGGCCCCGACTGCGCCGGGCAGCGCCTGTTCAGGGTCGGGGCTTGCCGCAACCCAAAGGGCTGCGTTCAGTGCCGCGCCATTCAGAAGCCGCGCCGCGGGCTCGATCTCCACCGGCTGCATCAGGCCCGCCGCCTGCGCTTCGGCCAGCATCTGACAGGTATCGTCCAGACAGGCGCTCTGGCTGGGCCAGCGCGACGGGTCGCCAAGAAAGGCCGGCCCGTCGCGCAGGACGATCCGCTGCACCTCGGGGTCAAGCGCCAGCCGGACATAGGCCACGCCCTGAGCCTCCAGCCGGTCCCAGACGCTGCCCTGGTCTTCGGCGGCCTGCTTGGCCTGGTCGGCCATTTCGCCGTCAATCTCGGCCACCACCGCGGCCAGCAGGCCCAGCTTGTCGCCAAAGTTGTGATAAAGCGCGCCCCGCGTCAGCCCCACCGCAGCGGTCAGGTCATCCATCGACGCGGCGGCAAAGCCCTTGTCGGCAAAGGCCTTTCGGGCCGCGCCGATCAGTTTCGCGCGGGTCTCTTCCATCATTGCGCTGCGGCTCTTGCCTGCCATGCCAGCTCCTCTATTGACATACGTTGCGTATGTGAACATTGACATACGCAGCGTATTCCGGATTGCCCGGGCGTGAAAGACCCCAGCTCGAAAGGACCGAAAGCCATGACCAGACCCGAACCCGTCTTTCCCGAAGGCCGCCACGCGCTTTATGCGGCGCACCGCTATTCCGCGGCGATCCGCTCGGGCGATCTCTTGTTCGTGTCGGGCCAGGTCGGCAGCCGCACCGACGGCAGCCCCGAGCCCGACTACCTGGCGCAAGTGCGCGTCGCCTTTGCCAACCTGAAGGCCGTTCTCGCGGCGGCGGGCTGCACCTTGGCCGACATCGTCGATGTCACCAGCTTTCACACCGATCCGCAGGCGCAGCTGGCCGCCTTCCTTGCGGTGAAGGATGAAGCCTTCCCGCAAGCGCCGTTTCCGAACTGGACCGCCGTCGGGGTCACCTGGCTTGCCGGCTTCGACGTTGAGATAAAGGTGATCGCCCGCATTCCGCAACCGGCCTGATCCCGTCCGGTCGGCTCTGGTGCAGGCGGGGGCGTCGGGCTATGTCCGGACAAGCAGCCCAAGGTGACCCGATGCCCGAACTCTCTGTTCTTCTGCCCATGGTCGCGGCCCTCGTGGTGATCGGAGCCTTCGCGGGCGTGATCGGCGGGCTTCTTGGGGTCGGAGGCGGGATCGTGCTGGTCCCGGCCTTCTTCTACGCCTTCGGCACGCTGGGCTATGGCGGCGACCAATTGATGCAGGTCTGCGTTGCGACCTCGATGGCGACCATCGTCATCACCTCGCTGCGGTCGGTCTCGGCCCACAACCGGAAGGGCGCGGTGGACTGGTCGGTCCTGAAATCCTGGGGACCGACCCTGGTGATCGCCGCCGCAGTCGGCACCTTTGTCGCGGGCAAGGTGTCGTCGATGACCCTGCAGGCGGTCTTTGGCGCGCTGGCGGGGCTTGCGGGCCTGTGGATGGCCTTTGGCCGCGACAGCTGGCGGCTGGGCGACCGGATGCCCGCGCAACCGGTCCGCAGCCTGCTGGCCGGGGCCGTCGGCTTCTTCTCGGCCATGATGGGGATCGGCGGCGGCACGTTCGGCGTGCCCTTGATGACGCTGTATGCCCTGCCGATCCACCGGGCCGTCGCCACCGCCTCGGGGTTCGGAGTCCTGATCGCGGTTCCGTCGGTGCTGGGCTTCCTTCTGCTTCCCGTCGCCGACGCGCCGCCCTATACGGTGGGGGCGGTGAACCTGCCCGCCTTCCTGGTGGTGATCGGCACCACGCTTCTGACAACGCCCCTTGGGGTTCGGCTGGCGCACTCGATGAACCCCAAACCGCTGAAACGCGCCTTTGCCGTCTTCCTGACGCTGGTTGCGCTGAACATGCTGCGCAAGGTTCTGGGATGGTAGAACCCGGCTGGCAAAGGATCGGCCCCGACCCGGCGATCCTCGCCTGGGCCAAGGCCGCCCAGGCCGCCGCACGGACCGCGCTTGCCACCAGCCCCGAGCCTTGGCGCTGCGGTGGCACCTGGTTTGTCGGCGTCGATGCCCTGCCGAACGGCCCCGACGGCGCGATCGGCGGCACAGCCTTCCCGTGGCACGCGCTGCCCCTTCTGCCGGAACCCCTGCATCCCGCGCAACTGTCGGTGATCCGCCCGGGCTATCCCCAGCCAGCGCCGGACGAATCCCCCGCCGCCTTCGCCTATCGCCGCGACCGCGACGCTGCCCACCTTGACGGCCTTCTCCCCATCGGCCCCGAAAAGCGCCGGATGGTCAAAGAGCCGCACGCCTGGATTCTGGGCCTGCCCTTGACCGACACCCCCGCCTCGCCCCTGACGGTGTGGGAGGGCAGCCACGCCATCCTGCGCACCGCTCTGCTAAAGGTCCTGTCGTCCCACCCGGCGGAAACCTGGGGCGACATCGACATCACCGACGCCTACCAGCAGGCCCGCCGTGACATCTTCGCCACCTGCCGCCGCATCACGCTTCCCGCAAGACCGGGCGAGGCCACGCTCCTCCACCGCCTGACGCTCCACGGCGTCGCCCCCTGGAAACCGGGCGACAGCGCCCCACCCGAAGGCCGGATGATCGCCTACCTTCGCCCGCAACTTGCCCGCGTCCAGCCGTGGCTTACAGACCCGTGACCTTGCTCTTTCGCAAATACTCTCAGGGGGTTTGGGGGCAGAATGCCCCCATTCGGAGCCAAGCGGGCGCAAGTCCCGCGCCGGCGACCCAAAAGCGACGTGCCGTCAGGCACTCAATTTGATTGGCGATCAAGCCGGGCCATCCGGCCGCCGCGGCGCTTGGCCAGCAAGGGCGCGCGCCCGGGCAATTCGGCCATCACCGCCGCCCGTTCCGCGTGGGTCAACCTGGACCAGCGGCTGATCTCGTCGATGCTGCGGTGGCAGCCGACGCAGATCCGCGCCTCGGGGTGGACCACGCACAGCTTCACGCACGGGCTGGCGATCTCGTCGCGCGTCCAGACGTCGTCTTTCACGATGCCTCCCCTCGCCCCAAATGCGCCATCCGGTCCAGCGCGCCTTGCAGGATATACCCGGCGGCCACCTGGTCGATCACCTCTTTCCGACGCTTCCGCGACGTATCCGCCTCCAGCAGCGCGCGTTCCGCCGCCACGGTGGACAGACGCTCGTCCCAATAGCAGATCGGCACGGGCGTCAGCTTTTCCAGGTTGCGCGCAAAGGCCTGGGTCGCCTGCACGCGCGGGCCGACACTTCCGTCCATGTTCAGCGGCAAGCCCAGCACGATCCCGAACGCCCCCCGCGCGGTCAGCAGCGCCAGAAGCCGCCCGGCGTCGATCGTGAACTTCTCGCGCCGGATCACCTCGATCGGTGTCGCCACCTGCCGCCGCAGGTCCGACAGCGCCACGCCGATGGTCTTGTCCCCCAGGTCCAGCCCCGCAATCGCCCGGTTCGCGGGCAGGGCGGTCAGGAACTCCTCGACCGACGCGCAGATCACGGGTTGAGCCCGCTTTCCACCGCGGCCTGGCGCAGGAACGACAATTCCGCCGGACGCCCCTCGAACTTGACCTTGGCCTCGTCATAGATCGACTGCGCCTGATCCAGCCGCTCCAGCACCGCCAACGACCGGATCAGCCGGTCCCAGTCCTCGACATCGCCGCCGTCGGTGGCCAGCCGGTCC
This sequence comes from Pseudomonadota bacterium, assembly GCA_029567145.1. GTDB lineage: Bacteria > Pseudomonadota > Alphaproteobacteria > Rhodobacterales > Rhodobacteraceae > Tabrizicola. The sequence continues at coordinate 5,041 of JAKQLM010000327.1, read as the reverse complement.
GACAGTTGCGCGACCATGCCCTCGATCATCGCCTGCCGGTCCTCGGCCGTCATGTCCGCCGCCGCCGCGATGTCGCCGGTCGACGGGCCGCGCGCCTCGGGCACGGCGTAATCCACACCGGCCCGCCAGGCGACATCGCCGATCTCGGCGCGCAGCATCTCCATCCAGGGCGCGTCCTGCGGGCCGGTTTCCAGCAGGTCGCGCCACAGCGCGAAGCCCCGGTCATAGCGCCCGGACTGGATGAACATCAGCCCGGCGTAGTAGCGCGCCAAGGGGTCGGTCGGGTCCAGCGTCAGCGCCATGGTCAGTTCCGCTTCCGCCTCGGGCGACACATATCCCCCCGCCGCCGCCACCATGATCTCGGCCAGCGCCGCATGATCCGCCCCGGTCGCCGCGTCGCCCCGGACCGCGATCAGCTTGCGCTGGGCCGCTTCCGCCGCCGCGAACTGGCCCAGTCCCGCCTCGTTGCGGGCCAAAAGCTCCAGCCCGCGCGGATCGTCGGGATTGGCGGCCACGGCGGCGCGCAGCTTGTCGATCAGCTCCTTGTAGGCGGGGTCAAGCCCGGCAGGCTCGGCCACTTCGGGGATCTTGGCCACGGCGGTGGCCTGGGCGGGCCGGTTGGCCATCACCTCGTCCGACAGCGCGATCCGGCGCTCGATCGGCAGGTCGGGATAGCCCGGCGCGCCCAGGCGCCAATAGGTCCCCGCCGCGCCGCCCAGCACCACCAGCCCCAGCCCAAGCGCCACCGGCAGGACCCGGACCTGCCCGCGCACCCCGACCGGAGCCGCCGTCTTGTCCAGGTCCAGCACCCGGCGGCCGATTTCGGCCCGGAGCCGCGCGGCGTCCTCTGCCGCAAGCGTGCCGCGCGCCAGGTCGCGTTCGACGTCGGCCAGCTGGTCCTTGTAGACCGCCAGATCGACCGAGGCCGCGCCCGCTTCGGCGGTGCCGCGCCGCAGGGCGCCGACCAGAACGGTCATCACCGTCGCCGCCATCAGCAGCGCCGCCGCCCAGAAGCCCCAATCCGCCATTCGCCCCAATCCCTACGCTGTCGCAGTCCCCGCCGCTGCCGCCGCCCTCCACATAGTCGCTTGGGTCCGCCCAAGAAAGGGGCATTCAGCCGCAGCACCCGCCGGGGCCCGCGCACCGCAACGTCGGACCCCGCCCGACGCGACCGCCGGACAAATGTCGCAATTTTCCCGATTGTGCCGCAAAGGGGCGCAGATATCGGCGCGCCCGGGTCATAGAGACAGGACCGGTATCCGGTTCGACCAGACCCATTCGACCAGACCCAGATGAGGCCCCGATGAAGCGTTATTCGGTCTTTGCCATCGCGCGTGAGGCGCTCCGCTATCACATGGGCTGGGAACGCGCCTGGGCCTCGCCGGAACCGAAGGCGTCGTACGATGCGATCATCGTGGGCGCCGGGGGGCATGGCCTGGCCACCGCCTATTACCTGGGCAAGAACTACGGCATCACCAATGTCGCGGTGATCGAAAAGGGCTGGCTTGGCGGCGGCAATACCGGCCGCAACACCACGATCATCCGGTCGAACTACCTGCAGGACCCGTCCGCCGCGATCTACGAAAAGGCCCGCAGCCTGTATGAAACGCTGTCGCAGGACCTGAACTACAACGTCATGTTCTCTCCCCGTGGCCTTCTGATGCTGGGCCAGACCCACCATGAGGTGCGGGGCTATCTGCGCACGGTCCACGCCAACACCCTGCAGGGCGTGCAGACCGAATGGATCAGCCCGCAGCGGGTCAAGGAACTGGTCCCGATCATCAACATCGACGGCCCGCGCTATCCGATCCTTGGTGCGCTGTATCAGGCACGCGGCGGCACCGCCCGGCATGATGCCGTGGCCTGGGGCTATGCCCGCGCCTGTTCGGCGATGGGGATGCACATCATCCAGAATTGCGAAGTCAAAGGTGTCAGGTCCGAAAACGGTCAGGTGACCGGGATCGACACGACCAAGGGCTTCATCGGCACGAAAAAGCTGGGCATGGTCGTCGCCGGGCATTCGGGCCAGCTGGCCGAAATGGCGGGCTTCCGCCTGCCGATCGAAGCGGTTGCCTTGCAGGCCCTCGTCTCCGAACCGATCAAGCCCTGCATGGACGTGGTCGTGATGGCCAACACCGTCCACGGCTACATGTCGCAATCCGACAAGGGCGAGATGGTGATCGGCGGCGGCACCGACGGGTTCAACAACTACACCCAGCGCGGCAGCTTCCACCACATCGAGGAAACGCTCCGCGCTTTGGTCGAGACCTTCCCGATGATCAGCCGCCTGAAGATGCTGCGCCAGTGGGGCGGGATCGTCGACATGACCGGCGACCGCTCGCCGCTGATTTCGAAGACCCCGCTTGGCAACTGCTTCATCAACTGCGGCTGGGGCACCGGCGGGTTCAAGGCGATCCCCGGCTCGGGCTGGGCGATGGCCGAACTGATGGCCAAGGGCGAACCGGGCCCCCTGGCCGAGGCGTTCAACATGTGGCGCTTCAAGGACGGCCAGTTCATCGACGAATCCGTCGCCGCCGGGGTGGCGCACTGATGATCCCGCTTCGGCATCCTGTCGCCGATCTGCGGCCGGTCTGGAACCAACCGGTTCCGGCAGGGGTTTCCATCGCAACTTCCCCTTGCATGGAGACTTACAGATGTCCGATCCCAACACCAACCGGACCTATGTCCGCGAAACCCGCACCACGGAAAACAACGGCGTCGGCATGGCGCTTATCGTCGGCGGACTTGTCGTCGCCGTGGGCTTTGTCCTGTGGTTCCTGTTTGGCGCGTTCGTCCCGACCAGCACCACGCCCGCTGACGGCGACACCAACGTCACGATCGAAGCCCCGGCCGAAGCCCCGGCCGACCCCGCTCCCGAAGCCGTGCCCGTTGACCCGGCTCCTGCTGACCCGGCTCCCGACGCCGCTCCGGTCGATCCGGCAACTCCGGCTCCGACTGACAACTGACGCGATCTCCGGCGGCTGCGACATCGCGGCCGCCGGGCCTTGCCGGACGGGGGCCTGACCGCATGGCCCGCGTCCTTGGCGCCTTTGGCATCCGCAAGCCGCAACGGCTGAATGCCCCGATCCTCGAGATGATCCTGAACGCGGTCCACGACCGCAGCGCCGGTCGGGTGTTCGTGCTGCAGATCGGCGCGGGCGACGGCACGACGCCTGCCGGACTTGCGCAGCGGTTCGCCTCGGACGGCTGGTCCGGCCTTCTGATCGAACCCCACCCCGCGCATTTCGCCGCGCTCGAGGCGCTGCACACTGACAGTGACCGGGTGGCCGTGCTGAACCTTGGCATTTCGGACGTCTCGGCCAGCTTTCCGCTGTTTTCGCTGACGCCCGAGGCCGCCGCGCGCAACCCCAGGCTTTCTGCGAACCGCGCCTCACTGATCCGCGACCGCATTCTGGGGCCGGGCCTGACCGATGCGGACCTGATCAGCGCCGAGGTGCCCTTCCTGCGCCTGGATTCGGTCCTGCGCGAATTGGGGATCGAAACGACGCAGCTCATTGTCGTGAACGCGGGCGGGCACGAGCCTCAGGTCCTGAACAGCTTTGACCTTGCCGCGCTTGCGCCGTCCGTCGCCCTGGTCCGCAGCACGCCCGACACCCCGCAGGATGCCGCGACCATCGCGGCAATGGATGCAGCCAGCCTTGTGCCCTACCGCGTCGGCGGCTGGCTTGCAGGCCTGACGGCGGGTCTCACCGTTCCGCTTGACGACATTCTGACCTTCTTCAACCGCGGCATCGGCCAGACCGAGGTCGAGGAATGACCCCTACCATCCGGGAACCACAGCCATGCTGATCCTAGACTGCCCCTATTGCGGCGTGAAAGCCGACGAGACCGAGCTTTCGCCCGGCTACGAAGCCCACCTGAAACGCTTCGGCCCCGGCTCCTCGCCCGAAGAGTTCGAGGCCTACATGTTCGCCCGCCACAACCCCAAGGGCGTGCATTTCGAACGCTGGCGCCACACCTACGGCTGCGGCAAGTGGTTCCTTGCGGCCCGCTGCACCGCCACGCTGGAGGTGTTCGGAACCTACCCCGCCCAGGTCTCCGAACCCCCCGCCGACATCATCGCAAAAATCCAGGCCCGCCGGCCTGATTGGAAGGGCCTGAAATGAGCACGCGCCTCGTCAAGGGCGGTCGGTTGATCAACCGCACCCAGCCCATCGAATTTTCCTTCAACGGCAAGCGCTTCAAGGGCTTTCAGGGCGACACTCTGGCGGCTGGGCTTCTGGCCAACGATCAGGTCCTGGTCGGTCGCAGCTTCAAGTATCACCGCCCGCGCGGCATCGTCGCCTCGGGTCCGGAAGAGCCGAACGCCCTGGTGAACCTGGGCACCGGCGCGCGGCTGGAACCGAACCAGCGCACCACCACGACCGAGCTTTTCGACGGCCTTGTCTCCACCAGCCAGAACCACTGGCCCAGCCTGGAATTCGACGTGGGCGTGGTGAACAACTACGCCGCCCGCTTCATGCCAGCCGGGTTCTACTACAAGACCTTCATCCACCCGCGCCCGATGTGGAAACATGTGTTCGAGCCGGTGATCCGCCGCGCCGCAGGCCTGGGCAAGGCCCCGACCCAAGGCGACGCCGACCGCTACGAACAGGCCTATGCCTTCTGCGACGTGCTGGTCGTGGGCGCGGGCGTTGCGGGGCTTCTGGCCGCGAAAGCTGCCGCCGATGCGGGAAGCCGCGTCATCCTGCTGGAGCAGACCCCCACTCTTGGCGGCCGCGCCCCGGTGGACGATTCCGACATTCAGGGCCAGCCGGTCGACAGCTGGCTTGCCGCCATCGAATCCGACCTTGCCGCCCGCGACAACGTCACCATCCGCACCCGCACATGTGGCTTCGGCGTCTATGACCACGGCTATGTCCTGGCCGACGAGCGCGTTGCCGACCATACCCCCGGCGATGGCCGCCCGAAGCACCGGCTTTGGCGCATCCGTGCCGGGCAGATCATCACCGCGACCGGCGCGATCGAACGTCCGCTGTCCTTTGCGGGCAACGACATCCCCGGCGTGATGCTGGCGGGG
>JAKQLM010000329.1 GCA_029567145.1 Pseudomonadota bacterium | reverse complement strand
GCCGGGCCGCCGATGTCGATATTCTCGATGCAGGTGGCGTGGTCGGCACCCTTCGCCACGGTTTCCTCGAACGGGTAAAGGTTCACGATCAACAGGTCGATCGGCTCGATCCCGTGGGCTGCCATGGCGACCAGATGTTCGTCATCATCGCGCAGCGCCAGCAGCCCGCCATGCACGTTCGGATGCAGCGTCTTGACCCGGCCATCCATCATCTCGGGGAACCCGGTCACATCCGCCACGTCGCGCACCGTCAGCCCCGCCGACCGCAGCATCATCGACGTGCCCCCGGTCGAGATCAGCTCGACCCCATAGCCCGCAAGCGCGCGGGCCAGGTCCAGAAGGCCGGTCTTGTCGGAAACCGAAATCAGCGCGCGGCCGATGGGAACGAGGTTGGTCATGGGGCAAACCCTGTCGCTGTTGCCCGGGACCTAGGGATCAGCGTCGGCGCCTTCCAGGTCCCGGATGGCCAGCGGAGTATCCTTTGCCTTCGCCAAGGTCCAGCCTATCCGGGTCTCAAACCCGCGCGCTTGGCCCCGAAGCACGATTTGTGTGCAGGGACGCGGGTTCAGGTGGCCCTTTTCCAGGTAGGCCGAAGGTTCCAACGCCAGTTCGGCGGGGCCAGACGGGCGGAAGACCCAGATTTCACCGCTGCGCAGGACAAGTGAGACGGCGGTGTCGGCCATGTCCAGCCTGGCATCGACCTCGGGATGCAGATGGAACCGGACCGCAAACCCCGCCCCGGCCATCGCGGTGACCGTCATCAGATCCTCGAACCGGCGGCGGGCGTCGGCGGTCAGGGCGGTCAGCGTCTCGACCCCCGACAGGCGGCGACCATCGTGGGACAGCGTCAGGCTGCGGCCGATGGTCAACCCGTGGCTGGCCAGCCAGCCGTCATGCGCAAGGTACAGATCGGTGCCTTCCGTCCCCGGCGTCAGGCGCGACGCGGTGATCCGGGCGCGCTGCTCCAGCGCCGCGCCCTTTGCGGTCAGCCGGGACGAGGACGACCCGTCCATGCACAGCGCCGAATGCGACTGCGTCGCGCGGGACGCCAGCCGCCAGGCCGCGCCAAGCGCCGCGCCGGACCCACAGGACACCACGACCGGACGACGGCCCGAAGTCAGCTCGAACGCCGTGGTCGAGGCATGGGCCGTCAGCGCCGCCCGCCCGTCCGGCGGGGCCGAGGCATCGACGATCACCGACGTGCGCCGCCCCGACAGCCGGGCAAAGCCCATCGCAATCGCGGGCGGTTGCGCCGGGCGCATCCCCGCCGCCGCCAGCGCCAGGTCCAGCCGCCCGTCCTCGCCCCGTCCGCCCCCGTGGAACCGCGCCAGTTCGCCGTCCGCATGGCGCAGGGTGCGCAGGGCCGGGGCGATGCGCACGATCGCCGAGGACAGGGCCTGCGGAACCGGCACCTGTGCTTCGGACAGCGCGCTTGCGGTCCAGGTCAGCAGGGTCAGCACCTCCAGCAGTTCTTCGGGGTTGCGGGTGGGGATGCCGCCCTCGGCGTCGATGTCGGCGTCACAGGCCGCCCCCAGCGCGGCCAGGGCCGGAGCGATGAACCGCTCCATCCCGATCAGCGAGATTCCGGCATAGACCAGGCCGGTCAGCGCCTCGAACCGGGGCAATCCGGGGGCGGCGGCTTTCCAGCGCCGGGCCAGATAGCCGGACTGGCGCGAGATCGCGCCGTAAAAGGCGTCCGCCTCAATCCGGTCTGTGCCTTGCAACAGCAAGGTCGCGTGATGCACCCAGCGGATGATGCGACGGCCCGTCAGGTCGGGCGTCCAACCCGGGCCCTTGCCGGTGCCGTAGCGCGCGATCCAGCCCCAGGTCCAGTCCTTCGCCCGCTTGCGCGCCGGTCCGCTGCCCAGCGCCGCCAGATCGTCCAGCCAGGCAAAACCCTGCGCTTCGGCGACAAAGGCGGGGTCCGGGCTCAGGTCCCACAGCGATGTCTCGGGGGCCTCGGCCAGATGGCCGGCCAGCAGGATGTTCCCGTCGACCAACTGCTTGCCCCGCGCAAACAGGCCAAAGGACCGGGGCTCCGGTTGCGACACGAAGCCACCCGCAGGCCGCACCCGGCGTGCCGCCAAAGCTGCCAGCCGGTCGGCCCAATGGCCAAGCCGTTCGGTCGGAGTGCGACTGCCGCCCACGTCTGCCTATCCTGCCTCATCCGCCCGGTTTTCCCCGGGTCGCTGGCCGCAGCATAGCGCGGGGCACCCCCCGCTGTCACCTGCAACAGCGTCAGGCCAGATGGTCGATCCGCTGCAAGACCTGCGCCAGATGCCCGACCTCGCCCAGCCAGCGCGCTAGCAGCTTCGGATCATGCGGCGCACCGTGGACGCCCGCCGGGATTTCGCGGGTCAGCACCGCCTCGATCGCCAGCGACACCGGCACCGACACCAGCCGCCCCATCGCCGTCCCGCGCACATCGCCCCAGGCATCCATCGCCCAGGTCTCATGAAACACCGGCTTGCCGTCGCGTTCCGCCTTCAGGGACACGAACAGGATCACCCGGTCCGGCTCGCCTTCGGCATAAGAGTTGTCTTTCAGCAAGGCCGCCGCCCGGGCCTCCAGCGCGGCATTGACCTCGGCCACGGGCTTGCCCTCCAGCGCCTCGATCTCGGCAAAGATCGGGGCCCAGGCGTCAGCCCAGCCGTTCAGCCGGATCGTGCCCCGCACGAAATCGCGCACCTTCCAGTGCGGCTCGAACCGGTATTCCTGCATGAACGGATAGCTGTCGCGGTTCGGATAGACCTCAAAGCTTTCCGGCACCGGCAGCGGCGCGTCATAGCGGGTGATCGCATCCCAGGGCCGCGACACCCGCAACTCGGTAAAGTGCCGCAAGCTGCGCGAGGGCGACTTCAGCGCCTTCAACACCCCCGCCGGAGCCCAGCTGAACTTGTAGCGAAAGGCGTTCGGCTCTTTCGGCACACCGCCGCAATAGCTGGTGAAGCTAAGAACGTTGTCGGTGTGATAGGCCTTCGACGCGCGGTAGCGGGCGACCAGATCATGCGCCATCAGATGATCGATCCCGGGGTCCAGCCCGACCTCATTGATTGACACCAGCCCCTTTTCGCGGAACGCCTCGTCCAGCGCCCGCATCTCTGGCGCGATATAGGACGACGAACAGAAGTTCGCGCCCTTTTCCAGGCACAGGCTGGCAATCGCGACATGCTGGTCCGCAGGCAGCATCGACACCGCGATGTCACCGGGTTTCAGCGCCGCGCCCAGCGCCGCAAGGCTGTAGGCCCGGATATCCTGCGTCAGGTCGCCGACCTCGGCCCGGGCCTTTTCGACCGTGCGGTTCCAGACCGTGACCTGGTGCCCCGCCTTGATCAGCCGCCGCAGGCCCGGAATCGACGACAGCCCCGT
>JAKQLM010000312.1 GCA_029567145.1 Pseudomonadota bacterium | reverse complement strand
GCGGGGGATATTCCGGTGATCGCCGATGGCGGCATCAAATATTCCGGCGATTTTGCCAAGGCGATTGCGGCGGGGGCCTCTTGTGCCATGGTCGGATCGGCCATCGCGGGCACCGACGAGGCGCCGGGCGAGGTGATCCTGTGGAACGGGCGGTCGTTCAAATCCTATCGCGGCATGGGCTCTCTGGGCGCGATGGCGCGCGGGTCGGCAGACCGCTATTTCCAGAAGGACGCCGCCAGTGACAAGCTGGTGCCCGAGGGGATCGAAGGCCAGGTGCCCTACAAGGGCACGGCGGCGGCGGTCATTCACCAGATGGTCGGCGGCCTGCGGGCGGCGATGGGGTATACCGGCTGTGCCACTGTGGCCGAGATGCGGACTCAGTGCCAGTTCGTGCGGATCACCGGGGCCGGGCTGAAGGAAAGCCATGTCCATGACGTGCAGATCACCCGGGAAAGCCCGAACTACCGGGTCGGTTGAGTGACGGACGGATTCAAAGGGGCTTCGGCATGACTCCGGCGGCCCGTCTTTCGGCGGCAATCACGGTCCTTGACCGCATTCTGGCCGGGGATGCTGCGGAAAAGGCGCTGACCAACTGGGGCCGGGCCAGCCGCTATGCCGGGTCGGGCGACCGGGCGGCGGTCCGCGATCTGGTGTTCGATGCGCTGCGGCAGCGGCAGTCGGCGGCGGCGCTGGGAGGCGGGCTGACCGGGCGTGGGCTGGTCCTGGGCCTGGCGCGCGCGCAGGGACAAGAGGCGCTGTTTTCGGGCGAGGGACACGCGCCTGCGGTGCCAGGCCCGGACGACGCAGGACGGACGCCCGATGCGACCGAAGCCCTGGATCTGCCCGGCTGGCTGTTGCCTGACCTTCACCGCAGTCTGGGTGACCGGCTGCCTGCCGTCGCCGCCGCGATGCGGAGCCGCGCGCCGGTCTTTCTGCGGGTCAACCTGCGCAAGACAGACCCTTCAGGCGCGGCTGCGGCATTGGCGGCCGACGGGATCATGGCAGTCCCGCATCCTTTGGCCGCGACGGCCCTGGAGGTGACGGCAAACGCGCGCAAGCTGCAGACAAGTGCCGCCTATCTGGACGGACTGGTCGAGTTGCAGGACGCCGCGTCGCAGGCGGTGACCGAAATGCTGCCGCTAAGCGGCGGGATGCGCGTTCTGGATCTGTGCGCGGGCGGCGGCGGCAAGACGCTTGCGATGGGCGCGCGGGCCGACCTGCAGCTTTTTGCCCATGACATCCAGCCGCGCCGGATGGCCGATCTGCCAGAGCGCGCCAGGCGGGCGGGACTGCGGGTTCGCCTGACCGACGCGCCAAAGGCCGAAGCGCCGTTTGATCTGGTGCTGGTCGATGCGCCGTGCTCGGGCTCTGGCAGTTGGCGGCGCGACCCCGAGGGGAAATGGGCGCTGACCCCGGATCGGCTGGCGAACTTGGGCCAGGTGCAGGCCGATCTTCTGCTGCAGGCCGCCCGGCTGGTGCGTCCGGGAGGCTGGCTTGGCTATGCGACCTG
>JAKQLM010000291.1 GCA_029567145.1 Pseudomonadota bacterium | reverse complement strand
AATCCTCTGCCCCGAGTCAACACCCGCCCTCTGGCTTTTCGCATTGCCTTTTCCGGGCCGCATGCCACGATGTCCCCACGCTTTCCAGAAGATAGAGACCCATGCCCCGCCTGTTGCCGCGCCTTGCCCTGCTGTTTTCGGCTTTTGCCCTGTCATTTCAGCTTTTTTCCGGCGCGCATGCCGAATGCCGGGGGGAAAGCATCCTTGGCGACCTGCCCCCGGAAAAGCTGGCCGCTATTCAGGCGGCGGCCGATGCCGTCCCATATCCTACGGGCAATTTCTGGCGTGCCACCCGTGGCGATCAGGTCATCACCATCGCGGGGACCTATCACCTTGACGACCCGCGCCATGCGGCAAACCTTGCCGCCCTGACACCATCCATTCTTTCGGCCAAGACCGTTCTGGTCGAGGCGGGGCCGGAAGACACGGACGCGCTGCAAGCGCTTATCGCCAAGGACCCTTCTAAGATCATCATCCAGACCGGCCCGACACTGACCGACCAGCTTCCGCCCGAGGTATGGACCGACCTTTCCACCGCCTTGGCCAATCGCGGCATCCCCGCCTTCATGGCCGCCAAGTTCAAGCCTTGGTATGTCATCGCGGTCCTGTCGGTGCCGCCCTGCCTGATGGCCGAGCTGAAGGGAGAGCCGAAGGGACTGGACGGCATGGTGATCGACACGGCCACCGCCGCGAATATCCCGGTGCGGGGACTGGAACCCTTTGACACCATTTTCCGGATTTTCGACCAGTTCAGCGACGAAGAGATCATCTCGATGATCCAGTCGACCCTGGCGCTTGAGGCCTTTGCCGAGGATCAGGCCGAAACCTTGGCCGAGGGCTACTTCGCCGGAGAGTCGCGCAAGATATGGGAGCTTACGCGGGTGATGAGCTATGACATGCCCGGCTATACCCGCGCCGAGGTGGATGCCGAGTTTGCCAAGATGGAACAGATCCTTATCGCCGATCGCAACCGCGCATGGATTCCGGTCCTGACCGGGGCTGCGCAGGAAGGCCCGGTTTTCGCAGCCTTCGGTGCCCTGCATCTTTCCGGCGAAGCAGGGGTCTTGAACCTGCTGAAAGCTGAAGGCTTCACGCTGGAAGAGCTTCCGCTGTGATCCTTCCCGGCAAGATCACCCGGCTTTATGTGCTTGACCTTGGCCTGTTCGAGGTCCGGGGTGGCGAACGGCTGATCGGCATTCCCGGCTTCCTTCTGGAAACCGACCAGGGTGCCCGCATCCTGTTCGACACCGGTTTTCCCCCGGATTACCTAACCGACCCCGACCGCCCGGCGCGGGAGGGCCTGCCTGCCTTTGGCCGTCTGCTGGATTTCAACGCCAACCAGACCGCGACCGGCGCGCTGGCAGTGCTGGGCCTCACCCCCGCCGACATCGACCTTGTCATCCTTAGCCACGGTCATATCGACCATGTCGGCAGCCTGCCCCTGTTCGCGCATGCCCCCATCGTGATGACGACCATCGAGCGCGCGGACCCGAAACCAAGCTATTTCGGCAAGGCCCGCCCCATCGACTGGCCTGACACCACCTATCACCTGATCGACGCCGACACCCCTGTCTGCAATGGCCTGACCCTGATCCCCACCCCCGGCCACACACCGGGGCATCTGTCGGCGCTTGTCACCCTGCCGGACGGTCGCGCCGTGATCCTTGCCGCCGATGCGATCAACCGGATATCGGAACCCGACGAGAGCTTTGCCGATGCCGTCGACCCAGACGCCGCGATGAAAAGCTTTCACCGGCTTGACGCGCTTGCAAAGCAGAGCGGAGCGACGGTGATTTACGGCCACGAACCCAGCCAATGGCCGCACTTGCCCAAAGCGCCCACCCCATGGTGAACACTCACCGTCAGGGCGTCCTGATGCTGCTTGGCGCGACTTTGGCATGGAGCAGCGCCGGACTTTTCGCTCGCGCAATCCCGCTGGACACC
>JAKQLM010000223.1 GCA_029567145.1 Pseudomonadota bacterium | reverse complement strand
CCGGGGTGTTTGACTTCCCAGGGGTTCACCCAATCCCCCGGCACCTGCAGGTCGATGCCGGCGTTGTCCTCGATCACCTTGCAGACGGTCATCTCGCCCGCCCCGTCGCCATAGCGACGCCCGGCCTCGCGGAAGCGTTCGTGGGTGGCTTCGGTGAGCGTTGCAGTTGTCCCGACGCGGTCCATCAGTTCCTTGATCAGGCCAAGGTCCTTCAGGCAGAGGCGGATCGGAAAGCTGGGGTCGTAGTGACCGGCAAAGATCGAGGGCACGTCGTGGCTGAGGACGAAACTGTCAGCCGCACCGCCCTTCATCACCTCCCACCAGGTCAGGGGATCAAGGCCCGCGAGTTTCGCCGTTACCATCGCCTCGCCAATGGCGGCGGCGTGGATCTTCCACAGTTGGTTGTTCACCAGCTTCGCCACATAGCCGTTGCCATAGGCCCCGACCTTGCGCAGTTGTCCCATCGCCTCGATCACCGGGCGGACACGTTCGATGACGGCATCGGTGCCGCCGACGAACATCGGCATGTCGCCCCGGATCGCGGCATCGACGCTACCGGTCACGGGGGCATCGACCGCCTGACCGCCTGCGGCTTCGAACTCAGCCGCCAATTCCCGCATCAGGAAGGGTGAAGATGTCGTCATGTCGATCCAGACCTTGCCCTTCGGGTTGCCCGAAAGGAACCGGCCGGGGCCGCGCATGACCTGCGCCACCTCTTTCGGGCCAAAGACCATGGTCACCACGACATCGACTGCGGCCAAGACGGCGGCGGGGCTGGCGGCTGTGGTCGCCCCCATTGCGACCAGCGGGGCCGCGGCCTCGGGGCGGATGTCGTAGACCACCAGGTCAAACCCCTTGCGCCGGATGTTCGCCGCCGCGTTCTTTCCCATGGTGCCCAGACCGATGAAGCCAACCCGCATTTCCGCCCCCTTTGTGATGCCTTGGCGTTTTGGCCTGCCCCGTGCTAGCTGTCGAACAAATGTCCCTGATGGGGGCATCAGCCGGGGTTATGAGCATGGATATCGAGCTTCGCCTGTTGCGCAGCTTTGTCGCGATCCACGAGACGGGCTCGGTCAGCCGAGCCGCTGATCGCTTGGCCTGCAGCCAAGCCGCGATGTCGATGCGGCTGAAGCTTCTTGAAACCGAAATAGGCGCGCCCCTGTTCCTGCGCCGCCCCGGTGGCCTGCAACCCACCCCGCGCGGGGCAGAGCTTTACGCCCGCGCGCTGGGGGTTCTGTCGGCCTATGACGAGATGCTGTCGGTCACAAGGTCCCGCCCGCCGCGTGACAGGTTGCGGCTGGGGATGCCGGACGACTATGCCTCGGGCTGGCTGGGCGGGCTGATCAGCGACCTTGGCCCGACCTTTGACCGGCTGGAGATTGACCTGGTCTGCGATCTATCCGCCAATCTGATGGCGGC
>JAKQLM010000202.1 GCA_029567145.1 Pseudomonadota bacterium | reverse complement strand
CCAGACCAGCTGTTCGCTGGCCTTGCGCACGACCGGGTGGCCGTGGATGTCGCCCAGCCATTCCGCCACAGGCCAGACCCGGCCCGAACACATCGCGTCGAACAGCCGTTCGCGCTGGATCGACACGACCTGAGTCAACGTCTTCTTCGCATCGGCGAACGTGGCCTTGGAATCGACGGTCGCCTCGTCCTCGCCCGTTGGCAGCGCCTTGATCGGGCGGCCGTCGGGGTTGAAAAGCACCAGCTCCAGCGCTTCGTTCAGACGGGCAACATAGGTCTTGGCGTCCTCGCCACAGGGCAGCTCCAGCCGTCCGGCCTCATCCAGGCCCAGCGTCGGCACGCTGCGGTCGGCCAACTGGTCCAGGGTCCAGTCGTTGTCCTCGGCGATCCGCGCGACCAGTTCTCCGGCCAGCTTCTGCACCCCCTTCTGCTTCAGCCGGTTCGCCGCCGCCAGCACCACCTGCAACGACGGCGGGTCCGCCTTTGCCGCCAGCAGTTCCAGCAGCGCCGAGGTCTGCGAGGTCTGCGCCCCGTGCGTCTTGAGATACCAGCGCGTCTTGGCTGCGGCATGGCCAGACGGCACGGCGCGTGCCAGCGCCAGCAGGCCTTTCGCCTCGGATGCCCCGTTCGAAAGCACCTCGCGGGTGCCCGACCAGGGGGTCGTCTCGGTGACGGTGCCCAGGGATTCGGCGACCCAGGCGTCAAAGATCAACCGGCCCAGCGCCACCGCATCCTCGGGATGCAACTGGTCAAGGTACAGCGCGAACATCCCGTTTCCGCCGGGCTGCTTCAGCTTGATCGCCAGCCTGACCCACCAGTGCAGGACGACCTCGGGGATGGCCGAGCCGTCGCGCCAGCGCAAAGCGCCCAGCCGGTCCAGCCCCAGCCACGCGGGCGGAGGGGCGCCCGCGCCCTTCATCCCGGCCTGCGCCTCGGCCAAAAGCGCGGCAGGACCGGCATAGGCCGCGATATCGGCCCCCGACCGCGCCAGCGCGGTGATCATTGCGGCCCGGACGGCTTCGGTCTTCTCGACCTTCAGCCGGGCGCGAAGCGCCGCTTCAGCCCCGGCCGCGCGCCGTTCGCCCAGCCAGTCCGCCGCCACCCGCCGCGTGTCGGCCTTGCTGTCCTGCAAAAGCCCGATCAGATGGTCGTCGATCCCCGGCGCATCCGCAAGAAGCGCCCGCGCCTCGGTCCGGCTTTCCCGCTTGGGCGAGGTGGCAATCGCCAGAAGCGGGGACAGAAACCGTTGCGGCGTTGCAGGCAGAAGCCGCAGCCAAAGGATCGCGTTCCGCCGCGACAGGTTGCGAAACACCTTGGGCGCGGTGGAAAACGCATCCTCGATCACCTGCAGGTTCGCGGCGACCATCGGCCACAGGCCGTCGCGGGCGAATTCGCCGCTGCGGTCCTCCCGGTCGTAGCGATCAGTCGTCCCGATCAGGTTCACCAGGGTCTTGCCAGTTAGCCAGTTGGGCCTCGTCTCGGCCATCAGCTGATCGATCCGCCGCAGGTCCATGTTGGGCGCTTGCATGTAGGCCTGCAGTGGTGCGGCATCATTGCTGTGGAACGTCATGTATTCGACCGAACCGCTGCCAAACTCGCGCAGCCCGATCTCTTGCGGCAGCCGCAGAAGCTGACGGCGATACCATTTGGCCCCTGCGCCACGCATCAGGTTCCAGAAATCCGAAGAGTGCGGCGGGCGCGGGTGTGGCATCTGCCCGTTCAGCTTCGCGATCAGGAAATCTGCCTGCTCCGGCCCGATCATCGTCGGGACCGAGGGCTTCCACTTCATGTCACGACGCATCCACTCCTCGTACTGTGCCTGGCGTCGGGCGTTGTCAGCCTCGATCATCGCCACCAGGTCGGCCCTTTCAACCGCGCCGAAGACCGGGCGCATGGCCGGGGTGAAATCCCGCACCATCGGAATCGCAATCCGCTCGCCGCCGATAGCGGTATAGCCGGTGTCATCGTCGGGCTGGGCCGCCGTCGCGTGCATCGACTTGCCGGTGAAATAGGCCTCGATCACCCGGCGTACGGCCCCGGCCTTCTCGACCTCCAGCCG
>JAKQLM010000200.1 GCA_029567145.1 Pseudomonadota bacterium | reverse complement strand
TCCCCCCGACCGCCCGCATCGCGGCCTGAAACGACCCCGGCGACAGAAACGTATCGCCATCCAGCTGCGCCCACCCGTCCAACGGAACCGCCGCCTTCACCCGCGCCAGATACCCTGCCGGATGGCACCGCAGCACGTCCGCCTCGTCGCCCAGCGGACACTCCCGCCGCTCTAGCGGAATCCCCTCAAGCCCCCGATCCACCGCCGCCAACCGCTCCACCCTTTCCGGGTGGCCGGGCGGAGTCACATGGCGGTGCGACGCCTCATGCGTGAAAACAAGCACGCGGTAGCCTTTCCTCTCTGGTCAAATATCCCGGGGTCCGGGGCAGCGCCCCGGTCGCCAGCCGCAGTCAATCGGGCTGCAGCATATAGCCCTCGCCCCGCACGGTCTGCAGGTATCGCGGACTTTTGGGGTCGCTTTCGATCTTGCGCCGCAGCCGGGTGATCTGCACATCCACCGCCCGCTCCTGGGCCGCGTCAAAGCTGCTGTTGTCGCCCACCAGCCGGTCCCGACTGAGTGCCACGCCCGGTGCCGCGGCAAAGATGCGCATCAGTTGCGCCTCGGTTGCAGTAAGGCGGACGGGAACATCGCCGCGCCACATCTCGCCCCGGTCCAGATCATAGCGCACCGCGCCCAGATGGATGATCTGCCGCACCGGTTCTGCCGCCTTGACCTGCGGCACCCGGCGCAGGATCGCGTTGATCCGCAAAAGCAGCTCTTTTGGCTCGAACGGTTTGACCAGATAGTCATCGGCCCCTGCTTCCAGCCCTTCGATGCGGTTCGACGTCTCGCCCCGGGCGGTCAGCAGCAGGATCGGTGTCTGCAGCCGCTTGCGCAGATCGCGGGTCAGCGTCACGCCATCTTCGCCCGGCATCATCACGTCCATGACGATCAGGTCGAACTCCAGCCCCCCCAGAATGCGCCTTGCCTGGGCCGCATCGCGCGCCGAGGACACCAGGAACCCGTTGCGCATCAGGAACTTCTGCAGCAGGCCCCGGATACGTTCGTCATCATCGACGATCAGCAGATGCGCGTCGGGAACCATCAGCCACCTTCTTTCAGGCGGTTGTACTGACGCCGCATTTCCGGGTCCATCATCGCCTCCAGCACATGTCGAAAGCCTTGTACCGCCTGCGGACCTGCCGCCCGGTACGCCGCCCGCATCCGCG
>JAKQLM010000176.1 GCA_029567145.1 Pseudomonadota bacterium | reverse complement strand
GCGCTGAAGGACGGCGAGCAGAACCTGGAATGCGCGGTCGAGATCATGTCGACGCAAGTGGCCAAGGACGGCATGGTCGCCGGCGGCGGCAACCGGGGCATCGGGCGCGACTGGGCGCCGCTGCGGTCCAGCGAAAAGCGCGCCGCCATGGCCGCCTGGACGCGTGAGCAGCCCTATTGCCAGGCGGGCTAAGGCCCGAAAGCCGGATAGTTTTTCACGGACCCGGGTCACAAACGCCGATTTCTTCAAAGAAATCGGACCGGAGCCTTTGAAGGCTCCGATGCGGAATTTTCGAAAATTCCGCCAGCTCCAGGTCGGCCGGGCGCACGGTTTCCGGCAAGCGTCCTCGCGCTTTAGCTGATCCGGTACAGCACCGCGATTTCGCCCAGCGCCTCGGACTGGCGGGCCGAGACCTTGCCGTCCCGCGCCGTGGCCGCGACATCCTTCAGGACCGCCATCAGCGGCTGGAAACTGGCCGCCCCGCGCAGCTTCAGCAAACGGCGGGTCAACCGTTCCAGCCCCGGTGCAGCGCCGCCGCTTTCCGTCACCAGCCAGCGGCCCAGGATCAGCGCCTCTTCGGCCTTGTCCGCGGACTGGCCCAAGTGGCTTTGCAGGCTGACCGCCAGCCGGTCCAGCTGTTCGCGGGTCGGCAAGCCGCCCAGTTCCAGAAACGCGATTCCGGCCCCGGCGATGGCGACGTCAGCGTCCTCCAGCGATTCCACCGGATGCAGGTTCAGCTTGCGGCTGAAGCCAAAGCGCCGCGCGGCCGCCATCACATCCTGCGCGACGCCAGTCAGCTCACGCGTGGCGTCGGCAGCGGCGCGGGCGCGGCCCATCCAGATGATCGCTCCGGCCAATAGTCCAAGGACAGCAAGGATATAAGGCATGTCTCACCACACAATGTTTTGCCCGTCATCCCCAACCATCATGGCAAAGTTTTGGCAACCGGGACGCGAAATCATCCGGCCCCAAGCATCCGTTCCGCCATTTCCCGCACATCGCCGCTCAGACCCGGGGTGGCCAGCACCCGCTCCAGCGCCGCCCGCGCCTGTTTCCGACGCGAGGCGTCATAGCGCGGCCAGGTCTCGAACGCCGTGGACACCCGTGCTGCAGTCTGAGGGTTCAGGGGGTCCAGCCGGATCAGCCAGTCGGCCACGACGCGGTAGCCGCCGCCAGACCGGTGATGGAATCCCGCGTGATTGGCCGCCAGCGCACCGATTACCGACCGGAACCGGTTGGGGTTCTTCCAGTCGAACTCGGGCCGGGCGGTCAGGGCTTCGGTCAGTGCCGCCGCCTCGCCCGGTTCGGCATGGCCGATCTGCAGGGCAAACCACTTGTCCATGACATTGGCGTCCTTACCCCAGCGCCGGGCAAAGGCCTCCAGCTCGGCCTTGCCCTCACGAATGTCCAGCAGCGCGGACAGGGCGCCGATCTCCTCGGTCATGCTGCGCGCCTGCGTGTAGGCCGTCGCCGCCAGCTTGCCGCCATCGCGCCGGGTGATCAGCGCCAGCGCCGCCAGCCGCAACGCCCGCCGCCCCGCCTGCTCGGCGGACGGAGAGAACGCCGCCCCGTCGTCCAGCGCGTCATAAAGCTTGCGCAACCCTTCCCCCAGCCGGATCGCCAGCGCCCCCAGCATCTCGCGCCGGGCGTTGTGGATCTTGGCCGGGTCGGGCATCCGGCCCAGCGCATGAATGGTCTGCGCCATGTCGTCTTCGCCCGGCAAGCGCAGGCACAAGGCCCGGAACGCCGGGTCCAGACTGTCGTCGAACACCACCGCCGCCAGCGCATCCAGCCAGGCCCCGCTGGGCGGCGTGCCCTTCAACACCATTTCCGCCATCACATCCTTGGCCAGCGCCCGACCCGCCTCCCATTTGTTGAACGGGTCGGTGTCATGCGCCAGCAGGAACGCGCGTTCCTCGGGCGGGGCCTTGCGGTCCAGGACGACGGGGGCCGAGAACCCGCGCAGGATCGACGGCACCGGTTTCGCCGCCAGCCCCTCGAACCGGAAGCTTTGCTTGGCCCGCGTCATCTCCAGCATGATCGTCGGCACCACCTCGTCCCCGTTCGGGTTCAGCAGCCCCACGTTGATCGGAATGACCTTGGGGTCCTTCACCGGCTGCCCGGGCGTCGGAGGGTTCGACTGCGCAAAGGTCAGCGTGTAGACCCCGTCCTCCCACGCGTCCGACACTTTCAGCACCGGGGTCCCGGCCTGCGAATACCAGCGCTTGAACTGCGACAGATCGCGGCCCGTGGCGTCCTGGAACACCGCCAGCCAATCCTCGATCGTCGCCGCATCCCCGTCATGCCGGTCGAAATACAGGTCCAGCGCCCGCTTGTAGCCCGCGTCGCCGACCAGCGTCTTCAGCATCCCGATGACCTCGGCGCCCTTTTCATAGACGGTGGCGGTGTAGAAGTTGTTGATCTCGACAAAGCTTTCCGGCCGCACCGGGTGCGCCAAAGGCCCCGCATCCTCGCGGAACTGGCGGGCGCGCAGCGTCACCACATCCTCGATCCGCCGCACTGCGGCTGACCGCATGTCGCCACTGAACTGGTGGTCGCGAAAGACGGTCAGCCCTTCCTTCAGGCAAAGCTGGAACCAGTCGCGACAGGTGATCCGGTTGCCGGTCCAGTTGTGGAAATACTCATGCGCGATGATCGCCTCGATCCGGGCAAAGTCGTCGTCGGTCGCCGTCTCGGGCGAGGCCAGAACATAGCGCGAGTTGAAGATGTTCAGCCCCTTGTTCTCCATCGCGCCCATGTTGAAATCATCGACCGCGACGATGTTGAAGACGTCCAGGTCGTATTCCCGCCCGTAGACCTCCTCGTCCCAACGCATGCTGCGGATCAGGCTGTCCATCGCATAGGCGCAGGCCGCCTCGTCCCCCGGGCGCACCCAGATGTTCAGATCAACCGCCCGGCCCGAGGCCGTCGTGAACCCGCTGGAATGCGCCCGCAGATCGCCCGCGACCAGCGCGAACAGATAGGCGGGCTTCGGCCAGGGATCGTCCCAGTCCGCAAACCCCGGCCCCTGCGCCACCGGGTTGCCGTTCGACAACAGCACCGGAAGATCGCCTTCCACCCGCACCTTGAACCGCGCCATCACGTCGGGCCGGTCCGGATAGTAGGTGATCTTGCGAAACCCCTCCGCCTCGCATTGCGTGCAGTACATGCCCCGGGACATGTACAGCCCCTCCAGCGCGGTGTTCGCCTGCGGGTTGATCTCGACCTCGGTCTCCAGCGTGAACGCGCCGGCAGGCAGGTCCTTTGCCGCCAGCGTCAGCCCCCTGGCGTCCAGCTTTGGCGTGACCGCCCGCCCGTCCACCCTGGCCGAAATCAGCACCAACCCCTCGCCGTCCAGCCGCAACGCATGCCTGCCGGGACGCGCCGGGTTCGGCGCGAACCGCAGCCGCGCGATCACCCGCGTCGCGGTCGGGGCCAGCCGGAACGTCAGATCCACCGCCTCGACCAGGTGCGTGAACGGCTGATAGTCGGCCAGATGGACAGTGGTCTGCGCGTCGGTCATGCGGAAAGCTCCCTTTGCGCTGAAGCTAAGGCCTTGCCGCGCGGGCGCAAGGCCTGCCCGACCCTGCGGATTGGTGCTTTACGAATCCCTGGCAACCGCTACATCCTTGTTCCATGAATGTTCTCGTCTGGCTGAAGCGCGACCTGCGCCTGACCGACCATGCGGCCCTGACGCTGGCCGCAGGGCTGGGGCGGGTCCTGCCGGTCTATATCGTCGAACCCTCGCTCTGGTCCGGCCCCGACGCCTCGGCCCGCCAGTGGGAGTTTGTCGCCGAAAGCCTGGCCGATCTGCGCGCCGCGCTGGCGGACCAGGGTCTGCCCCTGATCGTCCGCCTGGGCGAGGCGATCCCCACCCTCGACCGCCTGACCCGCCAGCATCGCCTCACCCATCTTGTCAGCCATGAGGAAACCGGCACCCTCGCCAGCTACGCCCGCGACCGCGCCGTCGCCGCCTGGGCGCGCGGGGCGGGCCTGCCCTGGACCGAGGTTCCGCAATCCGGGGTTGTGCGCCGCCTGCCCGACCGCGATGGCTGGGCCGCCCGCCGCGACGGGGTCATGGCCGCGCCCGCCCTGCCCATCCCTGCCCTGACCGCTGTTCCGGGCGTCGAACCCGGCCCGATCCCGACCGCCCGCGCGCTGAAGCTGGCCACCGACCCCTGTCCGCACCGCCAGCTTGGCGGCCGCACCCGGGGGCTTGACCTTCTCGACAGTTTCCTGACCCGGCGGGGCGAACCCTACCGCACCGCCATGTCCTCGCCCCTGACGGCCGAGCGCGCCTGTTCGCGCCTGTCCCCCCACATCGCCTGGGGCACCCTGTCGGTGCGTGAGGTGACGCAGACCACCGCCGCCCGCCAGTCCGACCGCCCGGGTGGGCGCTGGACCGGCGCGCTGACCAGCTTTCAGTCCCGCCTCGCCTGGCGTGACCATTTCGTGCAGAAGCTTGAAGATCAGCCCTCGATTGAAACCCGCGATCTGCACCCGCTGGCCATCCTGCGGCCCCGCGACAGCGACCCCGCCCGCCTGCAGGCCTGGACCAATGGCGAAACCGGCCTGCCCTTCCTGGACGCCTGCCTGCGCTATCTGAGGGCGACCGGCTGGCTGAATTTCCGGATGCGGGCGATGGTGACTTCGGTCGCCTCGTACCACCTCTGGCTGGATTGGCGCGTGACCGGCCAGCACCTTGCCCGCCAGTTCACCGATTTTGAGCCCGGAATCCACTGGCCCCAGGTCCAGATGCAATCGGGGACCACCGGCATCAACATTCCCCGGATCTACAACCCGGTCAAACAGGGGCAGGACCAGGACCCGACCGGCGCTTTCACCCGCCGCTGGTTGCCAGAGCTTGCCCCTGTCCCCGATGCCTTTCTGCACGAGCCGTGGAAATGGAGTGGCGCCCAAACCCTGCTGGGGCGGCGCTACCCTGAAGCGGTGATTGACCCGGCAAGTGCGGCGCGGGCGCTGCGGGCAAGCAGGCCAGTCGCGCCGCGCCGGGCCGGAAAGGCCACGCAGCACCCGGCACGCCGTAGTGTTGTGGCGCAGCTGGGGTTTGA
>JAKQLM010000295.1 GCA_029567145.1 Pseudomonadota bacterium | reverse complement strand
TTCCGGGTGGGCCTATCGGATGCGGCGCGGATCGGTGCGCTGGTCTGCGCGGCGGCAGACAAGGTGACCGAAGCGACAGGGGGTGTCAGGCCCTGAGAACCGCTTTTCCAGCCTGACGGCTGTCATCGCTGACCGAAGACTGCCGTCAGGCTGGATGAGGGGCGGCTCACGCCCCCCAGCCACCGCCGCCCGGAGTTCGCATCTCAAACACGGCACCTGCGGGCAGGTCGCATTCGTCGTTGCCCTTCAGGGGCTGCACCCGCCCGTCCGGCCAATGGACAAGGTTTTCCCCGACCGCACCCGGCCCACCGCCCGCGCCGCCAAAGGGGGCGATCTTGCGGCTTCCGCACAGCGTCGTGACGGTGACCGGCGACAGGAACCGCAGTTTCCGCGTGGCCCCGTTCCCGCCCTGCCACTGTCCCTTGCCACCCGAGCCTTGGCGAATCGAGAATTCCTCCAGCCGCACCGGGAAGCGTTTCTCCAGCACCTCCGGGTCAGTCATCCGCGTGTTGGTCATGTGGCTTTGCACAGCATCGCAGCCGTTGAAGCCCGGCCCCGCGCCGGTGCCGCCCGCGATGGTTTCATAGTTCTGGAACCGGTCATTGCCCCAGATGAAATTGTTCATCGTGCCCTGCGCCGCCGCGACCACCCCCAGCGCGCCGTACAAGGCGTTGCAGGCGGATTGGCTGACCTCGGTATTCCCGGCGATCACGGCAGCGGGGGAGACCGGGTTCAGAAGCGTGCCTTCGGGAACGATGATCGTCAGCGGGGCAAGGCAGCCTTCGTTCAGCGGGATCGGTTTGCCGACCAGCGTGCGGAAGACATACAGAACCACCGCCCGCGTCACCGCCTGCGGGGCGTTGTAGTTGCCCGTGTGCTGAGGGCTGGTGCCGGTAAAGTCGATCACCGCTGACCGGGCCTTGTGATCGACCTTGACGGATACCTGAATGCTCGTTCCGATATCCATCGGATAGCTGTATTCGCCATCCTTCAACCGGTCGATCACGTCCCGCACGCAGGCCTCGGCGTTCATCTGCACATGGGTCATGTAGGCGGCGACCGTATCGGCCCCATGCAGCGCAACGACGCGGAGGAGTTCGCGCCGACCGGTTTCGTTGGCCGCGATCTGCGCCTTGAGATCGGCCATGTTCTG
>JAKQLM010000294.1 GCA_029567145.1 Pseudomonadota bacterium | reverse complement strand
GTCAGGCGTGGGTCAAGGATCAGCGTGGCGGGCAGGTCGGTCAGCGCGCCGGGAAACAGGACCAGCACCGGGCCGGTCTGGGCCTGCAGCCGGGCGCGGTCGGGGTCGATCTGCGCGGCGGGGATGTTGCCGCCTTCGGCGAGGTACCCCGCCAGGCCCAGACCGGCAAGATCGGCGGTGTCGAAGACCTCGACATGGTCGTGATCAAGGGCGGAGACGCCCAGAAGGCCGGACAGGACCGCGGCCCGGTCAGACTGCGCGGCAGGATCGGTTGGGAAGGGGCGGGCTAGCCGCAAGACCTCGTCCCTTGTCAGATCCAGCGCGAAAAGCCGCAAGGACCGGCGGTCATGTGCAGGGACCATCACCGCGGTCATCGGCGCGCGCCCAGCAGTCGGGCGGCGGTGGCGGCGGGGTCGGCCTGATACTTGATCAGGTGCCGGTCGCCCGACGCGGTGGTGATCTGCACCGAGCCCAGGAGCGGTCGCGCGGTTTGCACCTGCGCCAGCGGGATCACCCGCCCGCCGGGGCCAAGCAGGCGGCGGTCGGTCATGCGCCAGACCTCGGTCAGCGCCTCGGACGCAAGAAACGCCGCGCGGGCGGCAATGGCGATGGCGGCCCCGAAGGGCCCGGCGACCGGGTAGGGATTGCCTTGCCAGAGCAGGAACAGTCCCGCCGCGGTCCCCAGCGCCACGGCCAGGATCAGGTGCCCGCGCCAATAGGCCAGCCGGTCGGCGCGAAACTCGGCCACCAGGGTTTCCCCGTCCAGCAGGGGGGCTGCGTGGCCCATGATCGGGTCGGGGGTGATGCGGGCCATGGGTCAGGCGATCCAGATGACGATGGCGGTGAAGACGGCCAGAAACACCAGGACCGCCGTGGCGACCATGCCGCTTTGGCGCATCTCTTGCTTGGTCGGTTTTCGTTCGGGGTCGGGTGTCATGCGTCGTCCTTGCCTTGCAGGTCGCGGATCAGGTGATAGACCTTCTCACCCTCGGCGATGTTTTCAAAGCCTGCCTTGGTCGTTCCAAGGTCGCCGTCCGAGTCGCGCTCCAGCCGGGCGTGCAGCCAGACGGTGTCGGCGCGCGTGCCCTTTTCCAGCTCAAGCGCGGTATGGGGCAGGATCGGATAGACGGAAAGCCTGCGCCCGAAGGTGCTGCGCGCGACATAGGCGGCGCGGGTGGTCAGGGCAAAGCGCACGTCCCGCGCTGCGGTGCGCGCCTCGATCCAGGGACCCAGGACCAGAAACCCGCCGACCCCGGCGAAGGGAATGCCGAAGGCGGTGAAGAACACGGCCAGACCGGCGTCGGACAGGTTGGTGGACTGGTTCAGCCGGTAGAGGCCGAAAAAGAAGACCGCCACTCCGATGACCAGGAACGGCAGGCCGAAAGTCATGAGAAACAGCGCCTTGCCGCGCTGGTGAAAGCCCGGAACGGGAGAGCCTTCCCAAAGCAGCCTTTCGCCGGGGCGGAAAAAGGCCTGCCAGCTTTCGGAGGTAGGGGTCATGTCGAGGTGCCTTGCGGGTTATGGCGAAAGGGCGCGGCCTTCAGATCAAGGATCAGGGCAAGAAGCTGATCCGCGGTGCCGGGCGGCAGGCGGTCGAAGTCCACAGGTTTTTCGCCGACCCCGGTGAAGCGCAGGCCGTCGCCCCGGCGGTCGATGCTGACATGGCCCAGGGGCTGGACCTTGCGACCGGACAGCGGCCAGCCGGTTTCGACGCGGACTTCGGTCGGGGTCACGACATAGCGTTCAAGAGGAAACCCAAGTGCGGTGCGCAAAAGGACCGCCAATGCGCCCAGGGCCAGGACGGCAAGGACGAGGAAGACCACCTCCATCCGCCCGCGACGGCCCCGGTCGATGCAGTCTTCCTGCAGAAGAAAGTCGACGCAGCTGCCGATGGTGGCCATGTACCAGTAAAGCAAGGCGAAAATACCAAGAATGATCGCAAGGACCACGGCCCAGGTTCCGATCGTCGGCCCCCGCAAAGGCGTGCCTTGCCAGACGACCGGGTCGGCGTTCACGCCATCATCCCCACGATCTTTCTCCCCCGTTCTGCCCGCAGGTTTCGCGCCAGAAGGTCCATGCAGGCCATCCGAACCGCGACGCCCATCTCCACCTGGTCCTGGATCACCGACCGGTTGATGTCGTCAGCCAGGTCCCCGTCAATCTCGACCCCCCGGTTCATCGGGCCGGGGTGCATGACGATGGCCTCGGGCGAGGCGTAGGCCAGCTTCTCGGCGTCGAGGCCATAGCGGTGGTAGTATTCGCGTTCGGATGGGATGAAGCCGCCGTCCATCCGTTCCTTCTGCAGCCGCAGCATCATCACCACGTCGGCGCCCTTCAGCCCCTCGCGCATGTCGTCGAAAAGTTCGCATCCAAAGTCCTCCACCCCCGAGGGCATCAAGGTCGGCGGCGCGATCAGCCTTAGGCGGTTTTCCATCTTGCCCAGCAGGATCAGGTTTGATCGCGCCACACGGGAATGGGCGATGTCGCCGCAGATGGCGATGGTCAGCCGCTGGATGCGGCCCTTGGCGCGGCGGATGGTGAGGGCATCCAGAAGCGCCTGCGTGGGGTGTTCGTGCCGCCCGTCGCCCGCATTCAGGACCGCGCAATCGACCTTCTGCGCCAGAAGGTTCACGGCACCCGAGGCCCCGTGCCGCACGACCAGCAGGTCCGGGTGCATCGCGTTCAGCGTCATCGCGGTGTCGATCAGGGTTTCCCCCTTCTTCACCGATGAATTCGCGACCGACATG
>JAKQLM010000155.1 GCA_029567145.1 Pseudomonadota bacterium | reverse complement strand
CGCCCATGAACGGCTGTACCGGGCCCTGCGCCAGCAGGTGATGCACGGCGAGTTGGACCCCGGCCAGTCGCTGACGCTGCGGGGGCTGGGCAAGCAGTTCGGCGTCTCGATGACCCCCGCGCGCGAGGCGGTGCGGCGGCTGGTGGCCGAGGGGGCGTTCACGCTGTCGTCCTCGGGCCGGATTTCGACGCCCGAACTGACCCCGGAGCGGATCGAGGAACTGGCGTCGATCCGGGCGCTTCTGGAGCCGGAGATGGCGGCCCGGGCCTTGCCCCGCGCCCATTTCGCGCTGATCGAGCGGTTGTCGGCGATCAATCAGCTGAACGGCGAGGCGGCGGTCAGGGGGGATGCGGTGGCCTATGTCCGGACCAACCTGGAGTTCCACCGGACGCTGTACCTGCGGGCCCAGACCCCCGCGATGCTGGCGATGTGCGAGACGGTCTGGCTGCAGCTGGGTCCGACCATGCGGGCGGTCTATGCGAAGGTGAAGCGAAGGGAGCCGCCGATGCACCACCGGGTGATCCTGGCGGCGCTGAAGGCGGGGGACGAGCCGGGCCTGCGGCTGGCGGTGCGGACCGACGTGACGCAGGGGTTGCGGCATCTGACGGGATAGTGTCCACGGTGGACAATTTCCGGTTTGCAATTGAAATCAATCGCTTGAGTTCGTCTGTTAGGGATCTGGAAAGGTTTGTCCGCGTTGGTGCGTAAGGCCACCTTTTCGTCATGACGAAGGAGTTCGAACGTGCGACGGGTTGAGAACCACGGCATCACGCTTGCCACCGAAAGCTTTGGTACTGCCGGAAATCCGGCGCTTGTGCTGGTCATGGGCGCGACGGCGTCGATGCTGGGCTGGCCGGAAGCGCTTTGTCATGCGCTGGCGGATCGCGGGTTGCATGTCCTGCGGTTTGATCATCGCGACACCGGGCAATCCACCACTGTGGCCCCGGGCAAAGCGACTTATGACGTTGAGGACATGGCCAGCGACCTGCTGGCGGTCATGGAGGGTCATGGGCTGGATCGGGTTCATCTGGCGGGCATGTCGCTGGGCGGCTACATCGCCCAAATGGTGGCGCTGCAACACCCGGAGAGGGTCTCCTCCCTGACCCTCATCGCGTCAGAGCCGCTGGGGTGGGACGGGGCGCCGTTGCCCCATATCGCGGACGAATTCCTTGCGCATTTCGGGGCGCTTGCCACCTTGGACTGGTCGGATCGCGAGGCAGCGGCAAGTTTCCTGGTGGAAAGCGAACGACTATGCGCGGGCAGAGGCGCACAGTTCGATGCCGCGGCTTCCCGGACAGGTGCGTTGCGCGTACTGGAGCGGACGGACAGCCCGATGAGCATGTTCAACCACGGCTCGGTGACCACGCGCGTTGACTGGAGCGGGCGGTTCCGCGACATTGATTGCCCGGTGCTTGTCCTCCATGGCGACGAGGACCCGATCCTGCCGGTCGAGAATGGCAAGGCCATCGCGTCAGGCATCCGCAACGCTCAGCTGGAAATCCTGTCTGCCATCGGGCACGAGCTGCCGCCCGGCCGGCTTGACTGGATCGCGGAACGCATCGCGGCTCATGTGCAGGCGGCGCTTGCCTAACAGGCTTCAGTGCGTCTGCGCACAGACGCCCCCCGCATTTGCGCCTTGGCGCGCGGGCTGGAACGCCCCATGTTGTGCCCAACGCAATTCAGGAGAGACCCATGTCCATCCGTCCTGTCATCGAGACCCGCCGTGCCAGCCCGCATATCGAGGGTGCAGGCGTGCATCTGCACCGCGCTTTCGGGGGGCAGGACCCGCTGGCCGAAGACCCGTTCCTGCTGTTCGACGATTTCCGGGGCGACCGGCCGCGCGATTATATGGCCGGGTTCCCCTGGCATCCGCATCGGGGGATCGAGACGATCACCTATGTGCTGGCGGGGACGGTGGAGCATGGCGACAGCCTCGGGAACCGGGGCATTCTGGGGCCGGGGTCGTTGCAGCTGATGACGGCGGGGCGCGGGATTCTGCATCAGGAGATGCCGAAGGGCGACGCGATGGGGCGGATGCACGGGTTCCAGCTGTGGGGCAACCTGCCAAAGCGCCTGAAGATGACCGATCCGCGCTATCAGGACATTCCGGGGGTGGAACTGCCGGAAAGGTTCGAGGATGACGGCACCAGCATCCGTGTGGTGATCGGCGGCTATCGGGGCGTGAAAAGCCCGGTCGAGGGGATCGCGGCGGACCCGCAGTATCTGGATGTCTTCGTGCCCGCAGGGAAACGGAAAAGCTTCAAGATCGACACCCGGCGTCGGGCCTTTGCCTATGTGTTCGACGGAGCGGCCAGCTTCCGCGATGCGGCGCGCCCCGAGGGCGTGCTGCTGGAGAAGGAAGTCGCAGGGCAGGAGGTCAACATCCGTGACCTGTCCGGCAACCGGACGCTGGTGCGGTTCGGCGCGGGCGATGAGGTCACGGTGACGGCGGGGCCGGACGGGGTGCGGTTCCTGTTGATCAGCGGCGCGCCGATCAACGAGCCGGTGGCCTGGGCCGGGCCGATCGTGATGAACACCGAGGCCGAGTTGCGGCAGGCGTTCACCGAACTGCGCAACGGGACCTTCATCAAGCCCGCGCATTGAGCGTGGTCCCCATGCGTGGCCGCTGACAAGGGCAAGCGGCCGGTTGCGTCCCCCGCAGACCGGCCGCCAGCTTGAAGTTCGCCTGCAGATCACGCAAGGATGGGCCTGCCCTCCTGGCGCTGAGCGCATGGGTGAAGGCCGGGTGCGCGCCTGCTTGGCATCTCGTTGTTATCTGGATGCGAAGGGGACTGGCGATGTTCAAACGTGCCACCGGGTTGAAATACCACAGGTTCTTGCGGCGGCTGCATGGGCGCCTGTTGTTCGACTGGTATATGGAAATCGGGTGCCGGCTGGGTGACTCGTTCGCCCCGGTCCGGGGCCGGACGATTGCCGTCGATCCGTTCTTCCGGGCAAACATGAACATCATCGGCACGAAGCCGGTCCTGCATGTGTTTCAGACCACCAGCGACGATTTCTTTGCGACCGGTTTTCTGGAACGCAATGACATCCGGCTGGGGCTGAGCTTTCTGGACGGGATGCATCTTTACGAATACCTGCTGCGCGACTTCATCAACACCGAGGCGGCCAGCGATCCGAATGGCGTGATCATGCTGCACGACTGCGTGCCGTTCGGGATGGGCATGACGACGCGGGATCTGGACAACCTGCCGAAAGGCGCCTGGACCGGCGATGTCTGGAAGCTGATCCCGATCTTGCAGCGCTGGCGGCCCGATCTGACCCTGACCGTTCTGGACTGCCAGCCGACCGGCCTTGTCTGCGTGTCAAACCTGTCGCCGGGCAACCGTCGTCTGGCCGACGCGCATGACGACATCCGGGCCGAGTTCGATGCGGTCGATCTGGCCGGCTATGGCGTCGAGCGGTTCTTCCAGTCGTTCGAACTGGCGGATGCGGGCGCGTGCGAGGACTCGGGGTTTGGGCTTTTCAGGGCCGCAAGCATCGACCCGAGCCTGGCGCTGAGGCCGGTCAAGGTCACCCCCTGACCGGCAGACGCTGCGGCGATCAGGCGTGGATCGCGCCGTCGCCGCAAGCGAGCGCGGCTTCGCGCACCGCTTCGGAATAGGTCGGATGGGCGTGGCAGGTCAGCGCGAGGTCCTGGGCTGAGGCACCGAATTCCATCGCGACGCAAACCTCGTGGATCAGGTCGCCCGCGGCGGGGCCGATGATGTGGCAGCCAAGGATGCGGTCGGTGGTGGCGTCGGCGATCAGTTTGACGAAGCCCTCGGCCTGGAAGACGGCCTTGGCGCGGGCGTTGCCCATGAAGGGGAACTTGCCGACCTTGTAGGCGCGGCCTTCGGCTTTCAGTTGTTCCTCGGTCTGGCCGACGTTGGCAACCTCGGGCGTGGTGTAGATCACGCCGGGGATCACGCCGTAGTTCACATGGCCATGCTTGCCGGACAGGACCTCGGCCACCGCCATTCCTTCGTCTTCGGCCTTGTGGGCCAGCATCGGGCCCGCGATGGCGTCGCCGATGGCGTAGAGGCCGGGGACGCTGGTCTGGAAATGGGCGTCGGTCTTGATCGTGCCGCGGGGGCCCATCTCGACGCCCAAGGCTTCGAGGCCGAGGCCGGAGGTATAGGGTTTGCGGCCGGTGGCGACGAGGACGATGTCGGCGTTGAGGCTTGCTTCGCTGTCGTTCTTCTTCAGCTTGTAAGCAACGGTCGCGCCGGTGGCGGTCTTGGTGGCCGACTGAACGGCTGCCCCAAGGACGAACTTCAGGCCCTGTTTGGTCAGGATGCGCTGGAAGGTCTTGGCGACCTCGGCGTCCATGCCGGGGGTGATGGCGTCAAGGTATTCGACGACGGTCACTTGCGTGCCAAGCCGGGCGTAGACCGAGCCCATCTCCAGCCCGATGACGCCTGCACCGATCACGACCATGGTCTTTGGGATCGCCTTCAGCGTCAGCGCGCCGGTGGAGGTGACGACGGTTTCCTCATCGATGGTGACGCCCTGTAGGCTGGAGGCCTCGGAGCCGGTGGCGATCACGATATTCTTCGCGCGATGGGTGTCGTCGCCGACCTTGACCTGGCCCGGCGCGGGGATGCTGGCCCAGCCTTTCAGCCAGGTGACCTTGTTCTTCTTGAACAGAAACTCGATCCCCTTGGTGTTGCCGGTCACGACGTCGGCCTTGTAGGCCTGCATCTTCGCCCAATCGACAGTGGGCGCGGCCCCCATCAGGCCCATCTTTTCGAAATTCTCGTGCGTTTCGTGCAGCATGTGGGTCGCGTGCAGCATCGCCTTGGACGGGATGCAGCCGACGTTGAGGCAGGTGCCGCCCAGGGTGTCGCGGCCTTCCACGACCGCGACGCTTTGGCCGAGTTGGGCCGCGCGGATGGCGGCGACATAGCCTCCGGGGCCGGCGCCGATGATGATGGTGTCGAAGTCTGCCATGGGTCGGTTCCTTTGTCGGGCGGAGAGCGGGGGTTTCACACCCCCGCACCCCCGTGGGATATTTGTGCCAGAATGAAAGCTGTCAGAGGAGGGCAGCCACCAGCATGGTTACGGTTGCGAAGAAGCCTATCCCCCAGATCGCCGAGCGCCAAGGGCGCCAGCCGAAGGCATAGGCGGGGATGTAGAGGACACGCGCGCCGAGGTAGGCCCAGGCGGCGTATTGGGTTGTCGGGGTGGACTGCTGTCCGAGGGTGACCACGACGACGGCGAGGGTGAAGAGGATCAGCCCTTCGAAATGGTTGTTCATCGCGCGTTGCAGGCGTCCGGTGACGGTTGAGAGTTGCCGCGAGGGCGGCCGGTCGCGGGTGCTGGAGGTGTAGCCGGTGCCAAGCTCCAGGTTGGCGGGAATGGCGAAGGCGGCGAATTGCAGGGCCTGAAGGAGGCCCGCAAGGGCGAGGGCGGTGAGTTCGGGGGTCATTGCGGGGTCACCTCGGGGGTCATGGGAAGGCCTTTGGCAGGTCGCGGCCGAGGACAGTGAACGCCTGGTCAACCCAGCGGTCCGACCAGTCCTTGTTGGCAAGACACAGGTCCAGCACGTTGGCGAAGGGGGTATCGGGGGGTGGGGACAGGGCTTCGGGATCGGCGGCGGCGGCGAAGGCGGCGATGGCGTCATCCGGGACGTTGTTGGCCTTGAGGATCGCCGAGGCGGCGGTGATGTCGTGGTAAAGCTCGTTCACCACATGCCAGTTGGTCTGGTAGTCCAGCGCCGAGCAGGTGACAAAAAGCCGCCAGTCGGCGATGCCCTGGGTCAGGATGATATCGGCGGCAGGGGTGCCGGTGGGGATGATCTGGGTATGGGCGGGGGTGGTGAGGGTGAGTGCCAGCAGGAGGCCGCCACAGGTTTGGCGCAGGTGGCCCCCCAACCCCTCCCCACGAGGGGGAGGGGAGGCGCTTTTCGCGGCGGTGGGGGTGGGGTGGGGCATGTGGGGTCCGGGGTGGGGGTTGGCCGGTTGGGTCTGGCGTAGGGCGCGCTACAGCGCACCGGGGGATGGTGCGCCGTAGCGCACCCTACGGTAATGTTGGATCAATGAAATTTTGACACGACCCTGAATTCTGGGTTGTTTGGATCAATCTCTGGTGCAACCTTCGCCATGATAAGTCCCAACCAGGATGATCTCTCGTCATCCAACTCAACCATCATCGACATGACTGCGTTTTGCTCGAATGGAATCCAGATGACGACATCATCTGGCTTGAGATCATCGCCTTTGTCCGTGGGTGTTTGCGCGACAACCTCAAATCCGCCATCATCGGAGGCAACCAATAATTCTGCGGTTTGCACTCGTGTTTCCTTGTCGCGAGAGGCCCTGACCACGAGTGCAATAATTCCTTTCTTCTTCGGTGTGATTTCCGTGTGGCCATACTTGCATTGCATCTCCCAAAACGCCCTTCCACTCTTGAATGGAAGCACGGGAAGCGCAGGTGATTTACTCTTGCCCTTGAACGGCCACATCGGCTCTCTCCAGTTTTAACTGCCGAATCCACTAAACTTGATGCCGCCGTCAGTATCGCACAGCCTCTGGTCCCATGTCCCGACTCACAAATCCATCAGCAACCGACGCGGGTCCTCCAGAGCTTCCTTGACCCGCACCAGGAACGTCACCGCGCCTTTGCCGTCGACGATCCGGTGGTCGTAGCTGAGCGCCAGGTACATCATCGGGCGGATGACGATCTGGCCGTTCAC
>JAKQLM010000144.1 GCA_029567145.1 Pseudomonadota bacterium | reverse complement strand
CGGCTGGCGCGCTATTCCCCCGGTCGGATCGAGTTTGAGCCGGCCTCGGGGGCCAAGCCTGATCTGGCCTCGCGGTTGGGTCAGCGGTTGCAGGGCTGGACCGGGTCGCGCTGGGGCGTGTCGGTGGTGTCCTCTGGCGGGGCCCCGACGATTGCCGAAATGCGCAATGCGCAAGAGGCCGAGGCGCATGCCGAAGCCGACAGCCTGCCCTTGGTTCAGGCGATCAAGGCGGCGTTTCCGGGGGCGAAGATTGCCGATGTCCGGTTGCCCGACACTGCGGCACCTGCGCCGACCTTGGCGGAAGTGGATGCCGAGCTTGATCCCGATTGGGACCCGTTCGAGGAATGACCCCGCGGCGCGCCACGCCTCTGGACGCGCCGACTCTGGCGCGGTTGAATGCGCATGTTCAGGGCTGGCATGCGGTGCAGTATCCCGAGACCTTCTTTGCCGTGCCCGACCCGGAAGGGCTGATCGCCTATTTTCAGGGACGGCTGGCGGAAACCGGCTGCACGGCGTTTCTGGCAGATGACCCGGCGCTTGGCTATGCCCTGTGCAGCCTGCAAGAGCGGGACGCTTCGGTCTTTTCCCCGGCAATCCGGCGGCTTTTGGTGGAACAGATTGCCGTTGCCCCGGATGCGCGCCGTCGTGGGGTCGGGCGGGCCTTGATGCAGGCCGCGCGCGATCTGGCGGGCGCGTTGCAGGTGGACGAGATCGTGCTGGACACCTGGGAAGCCAACCACGAGGCGCATGCCTTCTTTCGGGCCGAGGGGTTTTCCCCGTGCCGGATGCTGTTTCGCTGCAGGCCCTGACCTTGCGCTTGTGGCCCCGGACCCGTATTTCTGCGGAAACGGATGGAGAACGCGATGCTGAAGGGTCTGGGTCTGGGCGGAATTGGCGATATGGCCAAGATGATGAAGGCCGCCACCGAAATGCAGGGCAAGCTGGCCGAGTTGCAGGATCAACTGGCCCGGATCGTGGTGATCGGCGAAGCCGGGGCCGGGTTGGTCAAGGCGCGAGCGACGGCCAAGGGCGATGTGACGGGGCTGGATATCGACCCCTCGATCCTGGTCGCATCGGAAAAGGAAGTGGTCGAGGATCTGATCCTTGCCGCCATTCACGACGCGCAGGCGCGGGCCAAGGCGCGCAACGAGCAGGAAATGTCCAAGCTTGGCGAAAGTCTGGGCCTGCCGCCCGGCATGAAGCTTCCGGGCTGACATGCCCCCGCCGTCGAAGACTGACGATACCGGCATCGAGGCGCTGATCGAGTTGATGGCGCGGCTGCCAGGGCTGGGGCCAAGGTCGGCGCGGCGGGCGGTTTTGGTGCTGTTGAAAAAGCGCGGGCAGTTGATGGCCCCCTTGGCGCAGGCGCTGGCCGAAGTGGCCTTGACCGCCAAGGATTGCCGGGTCTGCGGCAATATCTCGACCTCGGAAGTCTGCGCGGTCTGCGCCGATCCGGCCCGCGCGATTGGGGAAATCTGTGTGGTCGAGGATGTCGCCGACCTTTGGGCGATGGAGCGGGGGCAGGTCTTCCGGGGCCGCTATCACGTTCTGGGCGGCACCTTGTCGGCGCTGGATGCGATTGGCCCGGATGAGTTGGGCATTCCCCGGCTGGTCGCCCGCGTGGCCGATGAGGGGATCAGCGAAGTCATCCTTGCCCTGAATGCCACCGTCGATGGCCAGACCACGGCGCATTACATCGCTGATGCCT
>JAKQLM010000109.1 GCA_029567145.1 Pseudomonadota bacterium | reverse complement strand
CCGGGTCGGGGCCTCGGGCCTTGCCATGGGCGTGCTGGCCGCGCTGCCACTGGCCCCGCCGCGCCCGCAGGGGGTGACCGGCAAGGTGCTGATCCTGACCGCCGCCACTGCGCTGATCGGCCTTCTGCTGGGCATGACGCTGTTTCTGTATGCGCTGCAGGGGTCCAAGACCGGGATCATCGCGACCTTGTCCGCGACCTCGCCCGTGATCATCCTGCCGCTGCTGTGGCTGCGGACCGGGCAACGCCCTTCGGCCACCAGCTGGGCCGGGGCGGCGCTGGCCGTGGCCGGCCTAGCGCTGATCTTCACCCGCTGACGGCGGTTACCCGGCGCAGTAGGCCTCGGCGGTCTGGCCAAAGCTCTTGTAGCGCTCCCAGAACGCGTCGTCCGAGGCCGACTGCGACACCCAGGTCGCATGCGCCGCTTCGGGGTCCTTGAAGAACTTTGCCGCCCGGCGCTGGTCGCCGCCCGACAGGGTCATGTCGGCGGCCTGCTGGATACAGCCGCACAGCGACCGGTCGCCGCCCCGGTCCGAGGCCATGCAGGCCTTTTCGATCGGGCCGGCAAAAGCCGCAGGGGTCATGGCGGAAAAAAGCGCCGCCGCAGCGGCTGCAAACAGGGTAGGTTTCATGCGTCTCTGCCTCATTCGCCGGGCATGGTCAGGCGGTTGGCCCGTCCCATCGCCGGTCATCTTGCAAGATGGATCATGCCAAGTCCAAGCGAATTTTTCAAGCCTTGACAGGGACTTGGCCATGGTCGGCCGGTTTCCGCAACCTCTCGCGTCACCGCCCTGCCTTTGCTACAAGATGGTGTGGCAGCCGCCGCACAAACCCACCCGGGATCGCAGATCCACAAGCCCGACACACACGAATGTGAGATGCCATGCCCGATCCTGCCCCATCCCCCCGCACCCGTGCGCGCCGCCTGAACTACAAGGCCGCCTATGACCGCCCCACAATCGACGCCATCCTGGACGCCATGCCGGTCGCCCATGTCGGCCACATCGTCGACGGCTTTCCCGTGGTCACCCCGACCCTGCACTGGCGCGAAGGCGACCGGATCTACTGGCACGGCTCGTCCGCCAGCCGGATGCAGAAACGCGCGACGGGCGAACAGGTCTGCGTCACCGTCACCCTGACCGACGGCATGGTCCTGGCCCGCTCCGGTCTTGAACACTCGGTCAACTACCGTTCGGTGATGGTCTTCGGCCGCGCCGAGGTGGTCGAAGGGCCCGAGGCCAAGGCAGCCCACCTGAAGACGATGATGGAGCAGATGTTCCCCGGCCGCTGGGACCAGTTGCGCCCGATCACCGCGCAGGAACTGAAAGCCACGCGCATCCTGTCGCTGCCCCTGACCGAGGCGTCGGCCAAGATCTCTGCCGGGCCGCCTCTGGACCCGCCCGAGGACGTCACATGGCCAGTCTGGGCCGGGGTCCTGCCGATCCGGCTGACCATGGGCACCCCCGAACCCGCCCCGGATCTGGCCCCGGGCATCGCCGTGCCCGACCACGCGACAGACTACCGGATCGGCTGACCGGCTTCCGTCAATCCCCGGCCGTCAATCCCCGGCCACCTCGACCGCGAACCCGCCAGTGGCCGGGTCGCGGCGCATCACATAATGGAACCAGCGGTTCGTGGCACTCCCCGCCTCCTTGCGGAACGCGATCACCGCCGTCTCGCCATCGGTCCGCAGGTTGACCGCGCCATAGACCCCGACCGTCCGATAGCGGATCGTCTTGCGCGTCTCGGCCCGCTCGGCCCGCCAGGCCTTGATCCGGGCCGGATCGGCTGCGGCCCCCAGCGCCAATTCCGCCTCGATCTTGCCCTCCAGCGCCTGCAGCGTGTCGAAGGGCGCCCGGTCCATCCGGTCCTGGGTCGAGCGCAAAAGCTCGGTTGACAGCAACAGCGGGCGACTGCCGCGTCCGTTCTTGCCCAGAAGCCCCAGAAGGTCCGGGCGCGGATGGACGTGGCTTTCCTCGTCGCCAGACGAGATGACATAGGCCGCCGCCTGCGCCGCCTTCAGAAAGGCCTGCGTGACATCCGACGACCCGTGGTGGCAGGACTTCATCAGATCGGTGGCCAGCCGCTCCCCCGCCGCCGCAATCACCGCCGGATCGTTGCGGGCAGCCAGCCGGGGATCGGCGTCCGGCACCAGCGGGGGCGGAACCTCGGCCCCGCCATAGTGCAGCGTCAGAAAGGTTTCCGAAGCGCGGTTCAGGTCGCCCCCCAGCAGCACCCGGAACCCGTTGAACACCACTTTCAGGATCACCGAATGGCCGTTCTTGGTGATCCCCGTGTCAAACGACCCCGCCGACCCTGTCGCGCCGAACTGCCGTAGCCGGGCCTTTCCGGCGGCATCGGGTTCCTCCACCGGCCCCAGGATTTCGATGGTCAGGTGCCCGGGATTGCCGGGGGCGAACCCCGGCAGATAGCAGCGCCCGTCGATCCGGTCGCCCCGTTGCGTGCTGACCGCCTCGATCGGCCCGACCTCGGCGTTCTGCGCAGCCGCGCGCAGCAGCTTCAGATAGGTCATGGTTGATGTCGCATGGGTGTCGATCAGGTCCTTCACCTGGCCATCCGTCTGCCGGATGTCGGTCAGATAGCCCATCGTGGCCGCACCCAGCCGGGCCGCGCCCGGACGCTCGACAATACCGTTGTGCCAGACCCGACCGATGGTGAATCGAGGGTCTTTGAACACCTGCTCGAACCCCTGGTAATGGTCATTGTCCGGGTGGGTGATGATGCAGGCATGGATCGTGGCGGATTCGGGAAAGTCCTTGAACCGCCAGGTCAGGAACTTGGCCATGTTGGCCCCCTTGCCGGCATCCACGACCAGAATGCGCGGATCGGGATGGTTGCCGGGTTCGGTCAGGATGGCCCCGTCGCCCTGACCGACATCCAGAAAGATGACCTCAAGCACCCGGTTCTCGCTCAGGTCCTTGGACCGCATGACATAGGCCTTCGCGCCGAACCGGACCGGCGTCCAGCCATCGCCAGGGTCCGGCCCGGTCACCCGAACCCAGTCGCCCCACAGCAGTTGCTTGACCTTCGCGCGGCTGATCTTCCCCGTCGTCTTCGACGTCTGATCCCGCCAAAGAAACGACACCGGCCCTTTCGCATACCTGATCATGCCCGTCCCTTTCCCGCGCCCGTTTTCGGCTGGCGTTTCCAGCTGGACCAATCCTACCCCAAAACCGGCCTCAATGCATGGGTGACGCGCTTGACCGCTTGCCCTTTCCCCTGCATATCCCCCGCATGACCGAGCTCTCCCAGATCCGCAATTTCTCCATCGTGGCCCATATCGACCACGGCAAATCCACCCTCGCCGACCGGCTCATCCAGATGACCGGCACGGTGGCTGCGCGCGACATGAAGGCGCAGATGCTGGACAGCATGGACATCGAGCGGGAACGCGGCATCACGATCAAGGCCAACACGGTGCGGATCGAATACCCGGCCAAGGACGGCAAGACCTATATCCTCAACCTGATCGACACCCCCGGCCACGTCGACTTCGCTTACGAGGTCAGCCGCTCCATGCGCGCCGTCGAAGGTTCGCTTCTGGTGGTGGACGCCTCGCAGGGGGTTGAGGCGCAGACCCTCGCCAACGTCTACCAGGCGCTGGATGCCGGGCATGAGATCGTCCCCGTCCTCAACAAGATCGAC
>JAKQLM010000089.1 GCA_029567145.1 Pseudomonadota bacterium | reverse complement strand
GCCTTGCCCCTGCCGGGGGCCGTGGTGCAACCCGGGGCGCTGGCGGCCGTGATCAGCGGTGCGAAGCCCCTGGTGCTGAACCCGTCGCCTCCCCACACCATGGGAGTGCCCTATTCCGACAAGCCGGTCGTCGTTGCCGGGGCGCTCGGGGTTCCTACCGCGGATGGGTGGTTCTGGGCGGATCGGTCTGCTTCCGCGATCCAGCCCGCCGAGCGGGATGGGCTGATCGAGGTGGCCCGTCTGGTGGCCGAGCAGGGGGGCCACGAGGTCGCCCTGGCCCAGGCCGAACAGCGAATCGATTTGCTGGCCCGGACCTTGGAGGGGGCTCGTCTACTGTTGTCGAGCGCCACCGAACAGGACTGCCTTGGCGAACTCGTCGATGCAGCCGCCCGAGTGGCGGGCGCGGCCGAGGCCCTGGTGGTGCGATTGGACGGGGATCAGGGGCGCTGCCGGGTCGAGGCGGCCCGCGGGGAAAAGGCCACTGTCCTGGTCGGTCGCGAATTCGACCCGGCCATGGGACTCATCGGCCTGTCGCTTCGGACCGGGCAGGCCATGCCCACGAACTTCGTGGCGACTGCGGTCACCCGCGACGTCGTGGGCGGTGGGGACCTGGGCCTGAAGATCGGCGAAGGCCTTCTGGTGCATCCCCTGGGTCTGCACGGTGAAATGCACGGCGCGTTGGTGCTGTGCCGCGGTGATTTCGATCGCGACTGGTTGCTGCATGCGGTGCGGGCCTTGTGCAATGCGGCCTCGCTGTATCTGCACCAGGCGCGATTGCGCGATCGTCTGGCGCGTGATGCCATGCAGGATGCGCTGACCGGACTGCCGAACAAGCGGGCCTTCCTCGACACCCTGGTGCGCCTGATGGCCTTGTGCCGGCGGCACGGGGCACCGCTGACCCTGCTGATGGTGGACATCGACCATTTCAAGCGCGTCAACGACACGCATGGGCACCTGGTGGGCGACCGCGTGCTGCGGACCGTTGCCGAAACGATCGGGCATGCCCTGCGCGAGTCCGACAGCGGGGGGCGCTACGGGGGCGAGGAGTTC
>JAKQLM010000082.1 GCA_029567145.1 Pseudomonadota bacterium | reverse complement strand
TCAAACGGACGCTGGATCGGACGGCTGAGGCGGATGGAGAAGCGGTTCCAGACGGGGACGGTGGTTTCGGCGCTCGGGCACGCAGGGGTGATCCTGTGGGTGCTGGTCGGCGACTGGCTGTTCGCGCCTGATCCTGCGCCGGAAACGCTGGTGATGTCGGTGTCCACGATGACGAGCGCGGAGTTTGCCGAATTGCAGGCGGCGACGGCAACCCCGGCCGAGGAGACGGCCCCGGTCCGACCCCAGGCGCGGCCGGAGGAGTTGGTACAGCCGGAAGAGCCGCCGCCTGAGCCGGTGGTCGAGGAACCCGTCCCGGAAGAACCCGCGCCAGTCGAGCCGCCGCCCGAGGAGCCGCCGCCGGTCGAGGAGGTCGTTCCCGCCGAGCCTCCGCCAAGTGACGTGACGCAGGCCGAGGACGAGCAACTGCTGCCCTCGGAATCGACCGAGATCCAGCCGGTCCCGGAGGCCGTGGAGATCATTGCGCCTGATCCGGTGCAGCCGGAGACCGACGCCGAGACCTCGGACACGCCGGAGCCTGCCGTCAGCGAGGATGTTGCGGCGGACGAGGTGATCCCGCAGGAGCCGACGGAGGCGACAGTGCCGGAAGATACCGGCGACGTGACTCAGACTGAGGCGAACGAGTTGCAGGAAGCGGAGACGGGGATGACGACCTCGCCCCGGCCACGCTCGCGCCCCGAAGCGCCGCCGCCCGAGCCGGAGGTCGAGGTCGCCGCTGCCGAGCCGGTGGAAGCACCCGAGGAGCGGGTGGAAGAACCCGCCGAAGAGCCTGCCGAACAGCCGGTGGATGACCAAGCGACCGAGGATGCGATTGCCGATCTGTTGGGCGAGGCGGTCGAGGAGCCAGTGGAAGAGCCAGCCGAGGCGGGTGGGCAGGACCTGCCGCAAGGGCCGCCGCTGTCGGGCAGCGAAATGGGCAACATCAGCAGCGCGATTGCGCGGAAGTGGAATGTCGGAACGCTGAGCACCGAGGCGATGAACACGATTGTCGTCGTCCGCGTCAGCTTTGCCGAAGATGGCAAGCCGGTCGATTTCCAGCTGATCGAGTCGAACGGGCCAAGCCAGACCGGGATCGACAAGCTGTACGAATCCGCCCGCCGCGCGGTGAACCGGGCCTATGCGGACGGCGGCCTGCCGCTGCCGGCAGAGAAGTTCAACACCTGGCGGGTGCTGGACCTGGTGTTCGATGCGAATGGGATGAGGCTGCGATGAGGGGCTTTGCGTGGTCATCCTCGTGTATTGCCCTGGCGGCCCTGATCGCTTTGCCGGGGTCAGCACAAGAGGGTCCCGTAGAAGCGCGGGGCGTGATTTTCAATTGCGCGACGACAAGCACGGGCGCATCGGAGGACCTTGTCACGGCGCTTGCGGCTGCGGTCGCGAGGAAATGGAACCTGGGCGCGGTGTCTTCGGAGTCGCTGGCCAGCAAAGTCACAGTCCGGGTTTGCTTTTCGCGGGAGGGTCGGCCCGAGCGGCTGATTCTGATTGCCGCCGAGGGACCAAGCGTCGAGGCGGTCGACATGTTGTTCGAATCCGCCCGTCGCGCGGTGAACCGGGCCTACGCGGACGGCGGACTTCCGCTGCCGCAAGCGCAATATGATACCTGGCGCGTGCTTGATCTGGTCTTCGATGCCAATGGAATGAGGCTGAGATGAGGGAACAAAACGCGCGGTTTCCCCTTCCTTCCCGCAAGTGGTGCGGGCAAAACGTAAAAAAGAACGGAGCATGAGGCCGATGATCAGACCCATGAAATATGCAGTCCGGACGCTGCTGGCGCTGGCCCTTGGGGTCGGCGCAATGGCGGCCCCGGTTCTGGCGCAGGACCCGCCGCGCATCGTGATCGGGCCTGGGATGATCGAGCCGATGCCGATTGCCGTGCCGATGTTCATCGACGAGGGCGGGGCGGGCGACTATGCGCGCGAAATCAGCCGGGTGGTGATCTCGGACCTGGAAGGCACCGGGTTCTTCCGCAACATCGGCGAAGAAGCATACATCAGCCGGATCTCCAGCTTTGACGGCGGCGTGGCGTTCGAGGACTGGAAGGCGATCAACGCTCAGGTTCTGGTCACCGGGGCGGTCAGCGTCAGCGGCGACCGGATCACGGTCAAGTTCCGGGCCTATGACGTGTTCAACGGCACCACGCTGGACGGGGCCGCGCTGCAGTTCGCGGGCACGACGCAAGGCTGGCGGCGGATGTCGCACAAGGTTGCGGATGTGATCTATTCCAAGATCACCGGCGAGGGCGGCTATTTCGACAGCCGGGTCGTGTTCGTCAGCGAAAGCGGGCCGAAGAACCAGCGGCTGAAGCGGCTGGCGGTGATGGATTACGACGGGGCGAATGTGGCCTATCTGACCGACAGCGCGTCGATCGTGCTGGCGCCACGGTTCTCTCCGAATGGCGACCGCATCCTGTACACGAGCTATGAATCCGGCTTTCCCCGGATCACGCTGATGGACGTGGGATCGCTGAGCCGTCAGTCGCTGGACGAACAGCCGGGCACGATGACCTTTGCGCCCCGGTTCAGCCCGGATGGCAGCACGGTGGTCTTCAGCCTGGAACGCGGCGGCAATACCGACATCTACGCGCTGTCGCTGGGGTCCGGTGGCCTGACGCAGTTGACCAATGCTCCCAGCATCGAGACCGCGCCCAGTTTCAGCCCGGACGGCAGCCAGATCGTGTTTGAAAGCGACCGCTCGGGCGTGCCGCAGATCTATGTCATGCCGGCAAGCGGTGGCGAGGGGACGCGGATTTCGGGCGGGGCGGGGCGCTATGGCACCCCGGTCTGGAGCCCGCGCGGCGACTACATCGCCTTTACCAAGCAGAACGAGGGCCGGTTCCACATTGGCGTCATGCGCACCGATGGCAGCGAAGAGCGGCTTCTGACGGCCAGCTTCCTGGACGAGGGTCCGACCTGGGCGCCGAACGGGCGCGTGCTGATGTTCACCCGCGAAACCAGCGGGGCGGGCGGTCAGGCGACGCTGTGGTCGGTCGACATCACCGGGCGCAACCTGAAGCAGATCCCGACCGAAGGACCGGCGTCTGACCCGGCCTGGTCGCCGCTTTTGCCGTGAATCCTGACGCGCCGCCGATTCCCTCGGCGGCGCAAAGCTGATAATGTCCCCCTCAATCGAGCCAATAAGAAGGATACCCCCCATGAGCCTTGCTGCGAAATCGCTGCTTCTGATCGCCGTTCTGGGCCTGGCGGCCTGCAACAACCCCGACCGCTATGGCGCGGGCGGCCCGGATGGCGTGGGTGGC
The DNA here is from genome assembly GCA_029567145.1 of Pseudomonadota bacterium. GTDB lineage: Bacteria > Pseudomonadota > Alphaproteobacteria > Rhodobacterales > Rhodobacteraceae > Tabrizicola. The sequence goes on along the minus strand of JAKQLM010000082.1, from coordinate 3,408 downwards.
CCCGGCGGGCCGGGCGGGATCGACACCACAGGCCTTGGTGACCCGAACAATCCGGCCTCGATCGCCTATTTCAACCAGACGGTCGGCGACCGGGTGCTGTTCCAGGTCGACCAGTCCACGCTGACGCCCGAAGGCCGCACGGTTCTGGCGGCGCAGGCACAGTGGCTGATGACCAACAGCGGCTATGCCGCGATCATCGAAGGCCACGCGGATGAACAGGGCACGCGGGAATACAACCTTGCGCTGGGCGCCCGGCGCGCTGCGGCGGTGCAGAACTTCCTGATCAGCCAGGGCGTCGCGGCGAACCGGCTGCGCACGATCAGCTATGGCAAGGAACGCCCGCTTGAGGTCTGCTCGGAAGAGGCCTGCTATGCCAAGAACCGCCGCGCCGTGACGGTGCTGTCGGCTGGCGCGGGCGTCTAAGCGATGCTCCGGCTGGGTCTTGCCCTGACGCTGTGTCTGCTGCCGGTTCTGGGCCACGCCCAGGACCGGACGCAGACCCTGGCCGACATCCGCGCAGAGCTTGGGGCGCTGGCCGCCGAGTTCAACGCCTTGAAGGCCGAGCTTGTGTCGTCGGGGGCCGCCACAAGTGGGGCCGCAGGGGGCGACGCGCTGACGCGGATGGACACGATCGAAGCCGAGCTTGCGCGCCTGACCGCGCGCACGGAAGACGTGGAGCTGAAGCTGAACCGGGTGGTCAGCGACGGCACCAACCGGATCGGGGATCTGGAATACCGGCTGTGCGAAGTGACGGACGGGTGCGATCCGGCGACGCTGGGCGCAACTCCGGTGCTGGGGGGCGATACGGGTGCGCCTGCGGGCGGAACCGCGGTCGAGCCGGTGGCCGCCGATCCGGGCGCCGGGACGGGGGCAGAGCTGGCCGTCAGCGAGCAGGACGACTTTGACCGGGCCAAGGGGGTGCTCGCTTCCGGTGACTTTCGTGCCGCCGCAGACCTCTTTGCGACCTTTACCCAATCCTATCCTGGCGGACCGCTGACCCAGGAGGCGCATTTCCTGCGCGGGGATGCGTTGACCCAGTTGGGCGATACCTCGGGCGCGGCGCGGGCTTATCTGGATGCGTTTTCGTCCAATCCCGACGGGCTTTTGGCCCCGGATGCGCTGGTCAAGCTTGGCGAAGGCCTGGGCGCATTGGGCCAGGTTCCCGAAGCGTGCGTGACGCTGGCCGAAGTGGGCCTGCGCTATCCCGGCAGCATGGCGCAGACGCAGGCGGCGGTGGCGATGCAGGGGTTCGCGTGTCCGTAGCCGACCGGCTGGTCGGGCTGGTCCGGGCCGGGTTGCCAGCGGGACAGGTGGTCGGAGTGGCGCTTTCGGGCGGTGGGGATTCCACCGCCCTTTTGCATCTGTGCCGGGCGGCTGGGCTGGCGGTCGAGGCGGTGACGGTGGACCACGACTTGCGGCCCGAAAGTGCCGAGGAGGCGGCAAAGGTTGCGCAGGATTGCGCCGCCCTGGGCGTTCCGCATGTGGTCGCCGTGTGGAAGCATGGACCGGTTGCGGGCAATCTGATGGATGCGGCGCGGCGGGCGCGGTCGGGCCTGATCCGTGACTGGGCGCGGGCGCGGGGAATCGGGCATGTCGCCCTGGGCCACACCCGCGACGATCAGGCCGAAACGGTGCTGATGGGGCTGGCGCGGCAGGCGGGGATCGCCGGGCTGTCCGGCATGCGGCCCTGCTGGACCGAGGGCGACCTGGTCTTTCACCGCCCGCTTCTGACGGCGGGTCGCGACGAACTGCGCGCGTGGCTGCGCGGCCGGACTGTCTCCTGGATCGACGATCCGACCAACGAAGACGTCCGGTTTCAGCGGGTTCGCGCGCGCAAGGTGCTGGTGGCCCTGGCGGGGCTGGGGATCACCGCGGAAGGTCTGGCCGGGGTGGCGGGGCATCTGGCGTCGGTTCAGGCGGCGCTTGCGGTGCAGGTCCGGGGCGCAGGGCGGCACATGACCGAGTCGGCGGGGGCCTTGCAGGTCGATCCGGGCCTGTGGCGCGAGCCGACCGAAGTGCAGCGGCAGCTGATCGTGGCGGCGCTTGGCTGGCTGTCGGGCGGGGGATATGCGCCCCGGGCGGCGGATGTCTTGCGGTTCCGGGCGGCGATGCAGGCGGGGCGCGATGCAACGCTGGCGGGGTGTCGGTATCGCAAGGGCTGGCTGCTGCGTGAGGGACGGGCCCTGGGTGGCCCGGTGGATCCGGCCCAGGTCTGGGACGGGCGGTGGCGCGTCACGGGGCCGGTTGGCGAGGTTCGGGCGCTGGGGGCCGCCGGGCTGCGGCAAAGCCCGGACTGGCGGCGGGTCGGGCTGCCGCGTCAGGTGCTGGAGGTGACGCCGGGCGTCTGGCAGGGCGAGGTGCTTCTGGCCGCCCCGTCAGCGGGTTTCGGCCCGGCGACGGCGACCGTGGCCCCCAGTTTCAACGCTTTTCTGTTATCGCATTGAACCCTGCCCCCAAACGCTTATCTTAGGCCAAATCCCGCGCCGATTGCTTGCGCGGATCAAACGGGAGATCGCTGCCTTGGGCAATGCGCGCAATATCGCCTTCTGGGTCGTGCTGCTGATCCTTGTGATGGCACTGTTCCAGCTGTTTTCGGGCAGCACGACCACGATGTCGTCACGGTCGCTGACCTATTCCGACTTCATCGAACGGGTTGACGCTGGTCAGGTCGATGCGGTCACGCTGGACGGCGAACGGATCGTGATCCGCGCCAAGGACGGCAACACCTATGTCGCGATCAAGCCGCAGGGCGAGGATGTGACCGGGTCGCTGACCCGCGACCTGATCGCCAAGGGCGTGGATGTCGAGGCCGAGCCGCAGGCTCAATCCGGGTTCATGTCGCTTCTGTCGCTGTGGCTGCCCTTCATCATCCTGATCGGCATCTGGTTCTTCTTCATGAACCGGATGCAGGGCGGGGGCCGGGGCGGCGCGATGGGCTTTGGCAAGAGCCGCGCCAAGATGCTGACCGAAAAGTCGGGCCGGGTGACATTTGACGACGTTGCCGGGATCGACGAGGCGAAGGAAGAGCTTGAGGAAATCGTGGAATTCCTGCGCAATCCGCAGAAATTCAGCCGCCTGGGCGGCAAGATCCCGAAAGGCGCGCTGCTGGTCGGCCCGCCCGGGACCGGCAAGACGCTACTTGCCCGCGCCATTGCGGGTGAGGCTGGCGTGCCGTTCTTCACCATCTCCGGTTCCGACTTCGTGGAAATGTTCGTCGGCGTGGGGGCGTCCCGCGTCCGCGACATGTTCGAGCAGGCCAAGAAGAACGCGCCCTGCATCGTGTTCATCGACGAGATTGACGCGGTCGGCCGGGCGCGTGGCGTCGGCATGGGCGGCGGCAATGACGAACGCGAGCAGACGCTGAACCAGCTGCTTGTCGAAATGGACGGGTTCGAGGCGAACGAGGGT
>JAKQLM010000074.1 GCA_029567145.1 Pseudomonadota bacterium | reverse complement strand
GACTGGCCCGGCCTGCCCCTGCTGCGCGAAAAGGGCGAAGAGGCGGTGGCCCGGTCCGATGACCCTGCGCGGGTGATCACCTGGTTCAACGCGGGCCTGCCGCAGACCGGACAGGGCGCGCTGGCCTATGTGCGCGCGTTGCAGGCCACGGGCCGGATGGCCGAAGCCGAGACCGAGGCGATGCGGGCCTGGGCCGAGCTGTCCTTTGCCCCAGAGGAGGAGGAAGCGCTGATCGCCCTTGCCCCGGAAGCGGTGGGGTTCGTGGACGAACTGCGGTTGGAGACCCTGCTCTGGGCCGGAAAGCCGAAGGAAGCCAGTCGGATGCTGGACCGCGTGCCCGAAGACCTGCGCGCGCTGGCCCGCGCCCGGATCGCCCTGCAGAACGACGAAAAGGGTGTGACCACGCTGATCGAGGCGGTGCCGAAGGCCCGGGCAGGCGATGCCGGGCTGGCCTTTGACCGGTTCATCTGGCGCATGAAGCGCGATCTTTACGACGAGGCGCTGCCCTTGATCCTGGAACGCTCGGCCAGCGCCGAGGCGCTGGGCCGACCCGAGGCCTGGGCCGAGCGCCGGGCGATCCTGACCCGTTGGCTGATGCGGCAGGGGCGTCCGGCGGAGGCCTATCGTGTCGCCTCCAGCCACTGGCTGCCACAGGGGACCGGGGCTTCGGCCTATGCGGATCTGGAGTTTCTTGCGGGGTTTGTCGCCCTGCGGCGGCTGGACGATCCGGCAACCGGCCTGACCCATTTCCAGCATCTTCTGGCGGGGGTGACCACTCCGATCAGCCTGGCGCGGGCGCATTACTGGATCGGTCGCGCGCAAGAGGCGGCAGGGCAGGACGGCACGGCCAGCTATCAGGCGGCGGCGGCGCATCAGACCGCCTATTACGGGCTTCTGGCGGCGGAACGGCTGGGGCTGTCGCTGGACGCGGGCCTGCTGCCGGACTCTCGCGCGCCGGACTGGAACGGAGCCGGGTTCCGGCAATCGTCAGTCATGGCGGCGGTCGAGCTGTTGCGGCAGGCCGGAGACCTGACGCAGGCCAAGCGGTTCCTGCTGCACCTGGCGGAAAGCCAGGACGGGACCGGGCTGGCGCAGATGGCCGACATGGCGCTGGACTGGGGCGAGCCGCATCTGGCCGTGCTGATCGGCAAGGCGGCGGCGGAACGCGGGCTGATCCTGCCGCGCGCCTACTATCCGGTGCCGGACTTCGTGCCAGACGGATTGAAGGTCAGCCGGGCGCTGGCGCTGGCCATCTCGCGGCGCGAAAGCGAGTTTGACCCCGGGGCGCGGTCCAGTGCCGATGCACGCGGGCTGATGCAGGTGCTGCCGGGGACGGCCAAGCTGATGGCGGCCAAGCTGGGGGTGGAGCATGAGGTCGGCAAGCTGTTGACCGACCCGGCCTACAACGTGTCGATGGGGGCGGCCTATCTGTCGGAAATGGTCGAAGAATTCGGCCCGTCCATCGCGCTGGTCGCCTCGGGCTACAACGCCGGTCCGGGCCGCCCGCGCCGCTGGGTCGGCGAGTTCGGCGATCCCCGCCTGCCAGAGGTGGACGTGGTGGACTGGGTGGAAGCAATCCCCTTCGGCGAAACCCGCACCTATGTCATGCGGGTGGCGGAAGGTGTGGTGATCTACCGGGCCAAGCTGAAAGGGGCGGTCGGGCCGGTCCGGATCACCGATGAGCTGAAGGGTTAGGTGGGCAGATTGCCCACCCTACGCGGGCGCAAGGTCTAGGACCGGTGCCGCCGGTCCAGCTGCGCCAGCCGAACCTGACGCAGCGCCTCGACCAGAAGCGCGGTCAGCAGGCCAAAGCTGAGGAACCCGTTCACCGCGGCCATGGCCGAAAGGACGCGCCATTCGTGGGGCGGCACCACATCGCCCAGCCCAAGCGTGGAAAACGCGACCAGCGCGAAGTAGACCGATTCTTCCAAGGTGGCGAACGCCCCGACCTGATGCAGGACAAAGGCCCAGAGCCAGACCCCCAGCGTGATCACGCCCAGCACCCAAAGTCCGACGCAGACCAGCATCATCAGCAGCTTAAGCCGTTGCGGCGGCGTGACCAGCCAGGGATGAAGGCTGCGGAATGCCGACTCGAGCACAAGTGAGGCCACGGCCATGATCAGCACGTTCGTCACCAGAACCACCGACCCCAACGCAATCTGCAACAGCATCGCAACCCTTCTGGACTAAGCGCCTGTCAGACCTTATCTGAATCCGATCATGGTTGCCAAATCCGATCCCAACTCCAAACTCATCGCCGAAAACCGGCGCGCGCGGTTCGACTACAGCATCGAGAGCGATCTTGAGGCTGGCATCATGCTGTTCGGCTCGGAAGTGAAAAGCCTGCGGCAGGGCGGATCGAACATCGCCGAAAGCTATGCTTCGGTCGAAGGCGGCGAGCTGTGGCTGATCAACGGCTACATCGCGCCCTACCTGCAGGCCAAGACCTTTGGCCACGAGGAACGCCGCCGCCGCAAGCTGTTGGTTTCCAAAAAGGAACTGTCGCGGCTTTGGTCGGCGGTGGGCCGTGAAGGCATGACCATCGTGCCGATGAAGATGTACTTCAACGACCGCGGGATCGTGAAGCTGAAGCTTGGGATCGCCAAGGGCAAGAAGCTGGCCGACAAGCGCGAAACCAGCGCAAAGCGCGACTGGGACCGCGACAAGGCCCGGCTTCTGAAGCAGAACAGCCGGGACTGAACCGCACAATATACAGGCATTTCTTGCCTGAAACCCCAATATCTGGCAGAGTTTTCCCTACCGGACAGCAAGTCCGGGGCATAAGCCGGGCAAACCCGGTCTTCGGGAACCGGCGTTTAGGGAAAGTGTGTCGTTATGGGTATGGAACTGATCGTTCAAATCATCGCAGGTCTGATCGGCGGCAATGCGGCCGGTGCGGGTCTGAAGAACCTGAGCCTTGGAACGGCGGGCAACTCGATCGCAGGGGCTGTCGGTGGCGGCCTTGGCGGTCTGTTGACCGGCGTCCTGACGGGTGCCCCGATCGAGGGCATGGACATCAACGCCATCATCCAGTCGGTCGCCGGTGGCGGCGTCGGCGGGGCGGTTCTGACTGCTCTTGCCGGGATGCTGAAGAAGGCGCTGGTAAAGTAAGCCATCGGCGCGGGGGCCACAGGTCCCCGCGCCCCTTGAACCGGGTCAAGCCCGCTTGCGCGCGGCCTGCCCGCACGGATATATCCCGGTGACCTTCCCCCGGGAGCACGCCATGATCCCTTCGCCGCAGGATGACCCCAGGACGCTGGTCTCGACCGACTGGCTGGCCAGACACCTGCGTGACCCCGACCTGCGGGTGCTGGACGCAAGCTGGTATCTGCCCGCGCAGAACCGCGATGCGAAGGCAGCATACGCGGCCGCCCATATCCCCGGCGCGCGGTTCTTCGACATTGACGAGATTTCCGACCAACGCTCGGACCTGCCGCACATGGCGCCTCCGTCCGAAAAATTCATCAGCCGGATGCGGGCGATGGGCGTGGGCGACGGGCATCAGGTGGTGGTCTATGACGGCGCGGGCATCTTCAGCGCGGCGCGGGTCTGGTGGACCTTCCGGCTGATGGGCAAACTGGACGTGGCCGTGCTGGACGGCGGATTCCCCAAATGGCAGGCCGAGGGTCGCGAGATCGAGGACATGCCGCCGATCATCCGCGACCGCCACATGACGGTCAGCCGCCAGAACCAGCTGGTAAAGGACGTCACGCAAGTCGCCCATGCCGCGAAACTGGGAGAGGCCGAGATCCTGGACGCCCGCTCGGCGGCGCGCTTTCGGGGCGAAGCGCCGGAACCCCGCGCGGGTCTGCGGTCCGGACACATCCCGGGATCGAAGAACATTCCCTTTGCAGAGGTTCTGAACCCCGACGGCACGATGAAGGAACCCGCCGCGCTGAAGGCGGTGTTCCAGGCCGCCGGGGTGGATCTGACGAAACCCGCGATCACCAGTTGCGGGTCGGGCGTGACGGCGGCGATCCTGTCGCTTGCGCTGGAACGGATCGGCCACCGCAACCATGCGCTCTATGACGGCAGTTGGTCGGAATGGGGCATGTACGACGACCTGCGGGTCGCAACCGGGCCATAAGCCCAGAGGACATGATGCTTGAGACCCTGACCCCCCAGCCGCAGGACAAGATCCTGCAACTGATCGCCATGTATCGCGACGACCCGAGGACGACGAAGATCGACCTTGGCGTCGGCGTCTACAAGGACGCGACCGGCCTGACCCCGGTGATGCGGGCGGTGAAGGCCGCCGAGAAAAAGCTGTGGGAGGTCGAGAAGACCAAGACCTACACGGGTCTGGCCGGAGAGCCCGCGTATAACACCGCGATGGTGCAGATGATCCTTGGCGACGGCTTTGCGGACCGGGCGGCCAGTGTCGCAACCCCGGGCGGGACGGGCGCGATCCGGCAGGCGCTGGAACTGATCAAGCTGTCCAACCCCAAGGCAAAGGTCTGGCTGTCGGCGCCGACCTGGCCCAACCATCCGTCGATCATCAAGTACCTTGGCATGCCGATGGCCGAGTATCGGTATTTCAACGTCGCCACCTCGGGCATCGACTTTGCCGGGCTGATGGCAGACCTGGACAGCGTGGCGGCGGGGGATGCGGTCCTGCTGCACGGCTGCTGCCACAACCCGACCGGGGCGAACCTGGACGGGTCGCAATGGGACCAGGTGATCGCACTTTTGCAACGGAAAGGCGCGGTTCCGTTCGTCGACCTTGCCTATCAGGGGTTTGGCGACGGGCTGGAGGAAGACGCCGCCGCCACCCGCAAGATCGCCGCCGCCTTCCCCGAGGTGCTGATCGCCGCCAGTTGCTCCAAGAACTTTGGCATCTACCGGGAACGGACCGGCATCCTGATCGCGTTGACCAGCCCGGATCGCAAGGCCGTGGTGCAGGGCAACCTGAATTTCCTGAACCGGCAGAACTACAGCTTTCCGCCCGACCACGGCGCGCGGCTGGTGACGATGATTCTTGAGGATTCCGCACTGACGTCGGAGTGGAAAGCTGAGTTGGAGGAGGTCCGGCAGAACATGCTGGGTCTGCGCAAGGCCCTGGCGGATGAACTCCGCCGCGCCACCAACTCGGACCGCTTCGACTTTGTCGCCAGCCATCGCGGCATGTTCAGCCGCCTTGGCCTGACCGAAGCGCAGGTGGCCCGGCTGCGGGATGAACACGGCATCTACATGGTCGGCGACAGCCGGATCAACATCGCCGGGCTGAACGCGCGGACGGTGCCAATCCTGGCTGCGGCCATCGCGCAGGTGATCTGACACAGCATGCTGGCCGTCGCCCTGTCCCTTGCAGCGGCGGCGGCCTTTGCGGCGTCGGCCATGCTTATCGACAGCGTCTCGGGCCGGGTCGGCCCTTTGCAGCTGTCGCGCTGGCAGATGAGCCTTGCCTTCCTGATGACCGCCGCAATCGTCGCGGTGACAGGCGGCTGGCAGACCCTGGACCTGGCGATGATCCTGTGGCTCACCGCCTCTTCCGCCTCGGGGATCATGGTCGGCTCGCTGACCTACATCGCGACGATCCAGTATACCGGGCCGCGCATCTCGGCGCTTTTGTTCACCACAGCTTCGCCCTTTGCGCTGGCCCTGGGTTTCGGCTTTCGGGGTGAGACGGTCAGCCTGCTGCAGGCCGCAGGCGTCGGGCTGATCGTTGCCGGGATCGCGCTGGCGGTGATGGGACCGAAGCAGGATGAGGGCGCGCGGACCCCGAAGCCGATCTGGATCGGGATCGGCCTTGGCCTAGTCACCTCGTTTGCGCAGGCGTTGGGCAGCCTGCTGGCCCGCCCCGCCATGCTGGCCGGGGCGGACCCGGTGGCCGCGATGGCCGTGCGGTCGGGAACGGGGGCGCTGTTCTTCATCGCTCTCCTTGCCCTGCCCGCCTTGCGTCCTGCCGCCCTGCCCTTCAGGCCCGAGCTTCGGCAGATCGGCTTGTCGGCGCTGGCCGGAATGGTCGTCGGCATGTCCTTTCTGATGGCCGCGCTGGCGCGAGGGGATGTGGGGATCGTCACCACGCTGTCATCGACGACGCCGATCCTGATCCTGCCGATGGTCTGGGTCGCGTACCGACGGATGCCGGGGCCACTGGCCTGGGTCGGCGCGGCGCTGGCCGTCGTTGGAACCGCCCTGATCAGCGCGACGAGCTGAGCCTTGGCAGGCCCTCGTCCCCGTGCTTGACTGCCAAGGAAATCCGGGGGGATCAGGATGGCCAAGGCGGGGAAGCGGATCACGGCCGAAACGGCGGCAGCGCTGGTGCAGCCGGGCATGTGGCTGGACTACGGCGCGGTCCTTGGCCAGCCCGACGCGTTTGACGAGGCGCTGGCCGCGCGGCTGGGCCCCCTGACCGATATCCGCATCCGGTCGGTCCTGACTGCCCGCCCCCGCGCCGTGCTGGAGGCGGATGCCGAGGCCCGGCATGTGCACTGGTTCTCGTCCCACTTTTCGGGCTACGACCGCCGGAAGCATGATGCCGGGATGGCGCATTACCTGCCGGTGAACCTGGGCGAGGTGCCGGATTATTACCGCCGCTTCATCGACCCGCCGGACATCGTGGTCTTCAAGACCGCGCCGATGGATGCGCAGGGGGTCTTCAACTTCGGCCCGAATACCCTGTGGATGCGGGCGCTGGTCGAGCGTGGCAAAGTCGTGATCGTCGAGGAGACGCCGACGCTGCCCTATGTCATGGGCGACGGGACCGGGGTGCATGTGTCCGAGGTGGACTTCATCATCCAAGGTTTCGACCGCCCGATGGCAGAGCTGCCAAAGGGTGCGGCGACCGAGGTGGACAAGGCCGTCGCCCGGCTGATCGCGGCCGAGGTCGAGGACGGCTCCTGCCTGCAGATCGGCATCGGCGGGATGCCGAATGCGGTCTGTTCGCTGCTGGCCGAAAGCCCGGTTTCCGACCTTGGCATCCATACCGAGATGATGACGGACGGGATCGTGGACCTGTATCGGGCCGGGCGGGTTACGGGGGCGAAGAAGCAGCTGAACCCTGGCCGGATGGTCTGCACCTTTGCCCTGGGGGCGCAGTATCTGTACGACTTCATCGACCGCAACCCGGAGGTGGAGTTTCATCCGGTCGACTATACCAACCTGCCGCATGTGATCATGCAGAACGACCGAGTGGTGGCGATCAACAACACGACCCAGATCGACCTGCAGGGCCAGGCGGCGTCGGAATCGGACGGGTTCCGGCATATCTCGGGCACCGGGGGGCAGCTGCAGTTCATGCGGGGGGCCTATGGCAGCCGGGGCGGGAAAAGCTTCCTGTGCCTCGCCTCGACCTACGACAAGAAGGGCGAGCGGCGGAGCCGGATCGTCACGGCCCTGACGCGCGGCAACGTGGTGACCACGCCCCGGACCGACATCATGTATGTGGTGACCGAATACGGGATGGTGAACCTGAAGGGCCGGTCGATCGCCGAGCGGGCGCGCGCGCTGATTTCCATCGCGCACCCCGACTTCCGCGAGGAGCTGGAACGGGACGCCTATGAGCACCGGCTGATCCCGAGGGGGTTCTTCTGACGATGTGTCCACGGTGGGCAAATCCAGATTACCATTTGCAAACAAATAGTTGACAAAAATTGTTCAAGGTTTCTTAACCTTTGCGCCAGCCGGGGCGGTTTTCAAAATGAGCGCGTTCCGCGCAAGGCTTTTGTCTCGCCGCTTTGCGTGAAGAACGCAAAGCGGCTCGGGTTTGCCTTCGGCGAGGATATTTTCCCAGAGAGGAAGGCTCAGGGCAGTCGCGGGCGGCTGGCACGCCAGGCGGCCAGCAGGCCTGCGGCGGCGATCAGGGCCATCCCGGCAAAGCCCAGCGCGTCGGGAAGCTGGCGGAAGACCAGCGCGCCCAGAAGCGTGGCGAAGGCAATATGCAGGTAGTTGACCGGGGCAAGGATGGAGGCTGGAGCCTCACGGTAGGCCGAGGTGAACAACAGGTGCCCCGCCGTTGCCATCGCGCCCAGCGCCAGCATGAGGCCCGCATCCAGCAGCGTGGGCACGGGTCCCGAGCCAAGCGCAACCGCCAGGCCGATGAAGACCACCGCGCCGATCAGGGCGGTGTGGAACATCAGCGCCATGGTGGTTTCCGTCCTGGACAGGACGCG
>JAKQLM010000055.1 GCA_029567145.1 Pseudomonadota bacterium | reverse complement strand
TGCATGGCGATTTCGGTCGCGGGCCCGGTGGGCGAAAAGGCCGCCGATGCGTTGATCGAACGGCTGATCCCGAAGATCGAGAAGTTGAAGGTCGGCCCCTATACCGCTGGAAACGATGTGGATTTCGGGCCGGTGATCACCCAGGCGTCGAAGGATCGGATCCTGGGCCTGATCAACTCGGGCGTGGACCAGGGCGCGAAACTGGTGGTCGATGGTCGCGGCTTCAAGCTGCAGGGCTATGAGAACGGCTTTTTCGTCGGCCCGTCGCTTTTTGACAACGTCACCCCGGACATGGATATCTACAAGCAAGAGATCTTCGGGCCGGTCCTGACCACCGTCCGCACCGGGTCGTACGAGCAGGCGCTGAAGCTGGTGATGGACAACGAATACGGCAACGGAACCGCGATCTACACGGCGGACGGCGACACGGCGCGGGACTTTGCCAGCCGGGTGAACGTGGGCATGGTCGGCATCAACTTCCCGATCCCGGTACCGCTAAGCTATTTCAGCTTTGGCGGCTGGAAGAAATCGGCGTTCGGCGACCTGAACCAGTACGGGCCGGATGCCTTCCGCTTCTACACCAAGACCAAGACCGTGACCGCCCGCTGGTTCAGTGGGATCAAGGACGGGGCGGCGCTGAACTTCAAGGCGCTGGACTGACGTCACGGCGCTGAACTGGCGCGGACGACCTGTCACGGGCGTAGGGTGGGTGATTCACCCACCCTACTCTGCCGCGATCTTTCGCGGTTTCAGCAGGTCTTTCAGGTAGCGGCCCGTATGGCTGGCCTCGACCTTGCAGATCTCTTCCGGCGTGCCGGTGGCCACGATCTCGCCGCCGCCGTCGCCGCCTTCGGGGCCGATGTCGATCACCCAATCGGCGGTTTTCACCACGTCCAGGTTGTGTTCGATCACCACGACGGTGTTGCCCTGATCGACAAGCGAATGCAGCACTTCCAGAAGCTTGCGGACGTCGTCAAAGTGCAGGCCGGTTGTCGGCTCATCCAGGATATACAGGGTCCGGCCCGTCGCACGGCGGGAAAGCTCTTTCGACAGCTTCACCCTTTGCGCCTCGCCGCCTGACAGCGTCGTCGCCTGCTGGCCGACCTTGATGTAGCCAAGCCCGACCTCGACCAGCGCATCCATCTTTTCGCGGATTGCCGGAACGGCCTGGAAAAACTCCTTGGCCTCTTCACAGGTCATGTCAAGAACGTCGGCTATGCTCTTGTTCTTGAACTTTACTTCCAGAGTCTCGCGGTTGTAGCGGTGGCCCTTGCAGGTCTCGCAGGTCACATAGACATCGGGCAGGAAGTTCATCTCGATCTTCAGCACCCCATCGCCCTGGCAGGCCTCGCACCGGCCGCCCTTGACGTTGAAGCTGAACCGTCCCGGCTGATAGCCGCGCGCTTTCGATTCGGGCAGTCCGGCAAACCAGTCGCGGATCGGGGTGAAAGCCCCGGTATAGGTCGCGGGGTTCGACCGCGGAGTCCGCCCGATCGCGCGCTGGTCGATGTCGATCACCTTGTCCAGGTGTTCAAAACCCTTGATCGTCTCGCAGGGCGCGGGGGTTTCATGCGCGCCATTCAGCCGCATGGCGGCGGTCTTGAACAGGGTCTCGATGGTCAGGGACGACTTGCCGCCCCCCGATACGCCGGTCACGCAGACGAACTTGCCCAGCGGAAATTCTGCCGTGACGTTCTTGAGGTTGTTGCCCGTGGCACCGACCACGGTCAGCGTCTTGCCGCTGCCCTTGCGCCGCACCTTGGGCACCGGAATCGACCGCGCGCCGGACAGGTACTGCCCGGTCAGGCTGGCGGGATCGGCCCCGACCGCCTCGGGCGTGCCATGGCTGACCACCCGGCCGCCATGCACCCCGGCCCCCGGCCCCATGTCGAAGACATAGTCCGCCTCGCGGATCGCATCCTCGTCATGTTCGACCACAAGGACCGTATTCCCCGCATCGCGCAGGTTCTTCAGCGTGGTCAGAAGCCGGTCGTTGTCGCGCTGGTGCAGGCCGATGCTGGGTTCGTCCAGCACGTACAGCACGCCCGTAAGGCCCGAGCCGATTTGCGACGCGAGGCGGATCCGCTGCGATTCCCCGCCCGACAGCGTGCCCGCGGCGCGGCTCATCGTCAGGTAGTTCAGGCCGACATTCACAAGGAATCCAAGCCGTTCACGGATTTCCTTCAGGATCGCCCGGGCGATTTCATTCTGCTGTTTCGTCAGCGTGTCCGCCACGCCTTCGATCCAGGCGAAGGCCTCGGTGATCGACATCTGCACCACCTGCCCGATGTGCAGCTTGGCGATCTTCACCGCCAGCGCTTCGGGCTTCAGACGGTAGCCGCCGCAGGCCCCGCAGGCGCGGTTGGCCTGATAGCGCTCCATCTCTTCGCGGGACCAGGCGCTGTCGGTCTCGCGGTAGCGGCGTTCCATGTTGGGGATGATCCCCTCATAGACGCGCTTGACCTGATACACGCGGCCGCCCTCGTCATAGCGGAACTCGATCTCCTCACCCTTCGACCCGCGCAGGAACAGCTCTTTGACGCTGTCGGGCAGGTCCTTCCACTTGGCCTTCAGGTTGAAGCCATAGTGTTTCGACAGGGCCTCCATCGTCTGGGTCAGGTAGGGCGACTTCGACTTGGCCCAGGGGGCGATGGCGCCTTGCAGGAGAGTCAGGTTCTGGTCGGGGACGACAAGGCGTTCGTCGAAGAACAACTCCATCCCCAACCCATCGCAGACCGGGCAGGCGCCGAACGGAGCGTTGAAGGAAAACAGGCGCGGCTCGATCTCGGCGATGGTAAAGCCGCTGACCGGGCAGGCGAATTTCTCGGAATAGGTGATGCGGTCGGGCGCTTCGCCGTCCTTGGCATCG
>JAKQLM010000038.1 GCA_029567145.1 Pseudomonadota bacterium | reverse complement strand
ACCTTGCGAACCGGGCGATCCGGGCGATCAAGGCCGCCGTGCCCGACATCGCGGTGATGACGGATGTCGCACTTGACCCCTACAACGCGCATGGCCACGACGGGCTGGTGGTGAACGGGGTGATCCTGAACGACGAGACGGTCGAGGCGCTGGTCAAGATGGCGCTGGTTCAGGCCGATGCCGGGGCCGATATTCTTGGGCCGTCCGACATGATGGATGGCCGGATCGGCGCGATGCGGGCAGCGCTCGAGACGGCAGGCCACAAGGACGTGGCGATATTGTCCTATGCCGCCAAGTATGCCAGCGCCTTCTACGGGCCGTTCCGCGATGCAGTCGGCGCGACCGGGGCACTGAAGGGCGACAAGAAGACCTACCAGATGAACCCCGCCAACAGCGACGAGGCGCTGCGGCTGGTCGCGCGCGACCTGTCGGAAGGCGCCGACATGGTGATGGTGAAACCCGGGATGCCCTATCTGGACATCTGCGCACGGGTAAAGGACGCGTTCGGAGCGCCGACCTTTGCCTACCAGGTGTCGGGCGAATACGCGATGATCAAGGGGGCCGCGCTGAACGGCTGGATCGACGGCGACAAGGCCATGCTGGAAAGCCTGCTTGCCTTCAAGCGCGCGGGCTGCGACGGCATCCTGACCTACTTTGCGCCTGCCGCCGCGCGTCTGCTGCGCGGCTGACAGCCGGGAGGCGGGGCTGGTCAGTGCAGTTGCCCCTGAACGGTCGCCGTCAGCTCGTTCAGCGAGAACGGTTTGGGCAGGAAGACCGAGTTCGGGATGCGCAACTGGTCTTCACTCAGCGAATCCTCGGCATAGCCCGACATGAAGACGACCCGGGCGTTTGGCCGGGTTTCCAGAGCGCGCCTGACCCAGGTTGGCCCGTCCATCCCCGGCATCACCACGTCGGTGACGAAGATGTCGACCTCCAGCCCCGGGTCTTCCAGCGTCTTCAACGCCTCTTCGGCATTCTCCGCTTCCAGCACCGTATAGCCGCGCAAGCGGAGGGCCCGGCTGGCAAAGGCGCGCACCGGGGCCTCATCCTCGACCAGAAGCACAACGCCCTCACCCTGACGCGCGGCGGGTTTGCGTTGCACGGGTTCGGCCACCGGCAAGGGATCGCCGTCATAGACCGGGAAATACAGCGTGAAGATCGTCCCCTCGCCCAAAGTCGAATCGACGAAAATGAACCCGCCCGACTGCTTGACGATGCCGTACGCGGTCGACAGGCCCAGCCCCGTCCCCTCGCCCACCCGTTTGGTGGTGAAGAACGGCTCGAAGATCTGTTGCAGCTGATCCTCGGGGATCCCGATGCCGGTATCGACCACGCGGATCACGCTGTAATCCCCCGCAGGCACTACGGCCCGGTTGCGGCGCAAGGGTTCGGCCAGGGTCACCGGCTCGGTCTCGATCCGGATGCTGCCACCCGTCGGCATGGCATCGCGCGCGTTGACCACAAGGTTGATCAACACCTGCTCCAACTGGCGCTTGTCGGCACGGATCGCGCCCAGAACCCGGTCCGTGCGCGACCCCAGATGCACCAGCGCCAGCCCGACACGTTCCACCACCAGCCGGTTCAGAAGATGCGTCAGATCACCCAGCACGTCCTGCAGGTCCAGCTGTTCCGGCTTCAACGTCTGCTTGCGCGAAAAGGCCAGCAACTGCCCGACCAAAGCCGCGGCCCGATTGGCGTTCTGCCGGATCTGTTCAAGATCGGCATATTCGGGATCCTCGGTGTCATGGCGCAGCAGCAAAAGATCACAATGCCCGGCAATCGCGGTCAGCAGGTTGTTGAAATCATGCGCAATACCGCCCGCAAGCTGGCCGATCGCCTGCATCTTCTGGCTTTGCACGAACTGCGCTTCCAGCGTCTTCAGCCGGGTGGCATCGTTCAGCACCGCCAGCGCACCGACCCGCCCGCCATCGACAAAGCGGCGCAGGGTCACCTCCAGATACACATCGTCCCCGGAGCGCCGGGCGTGCAAGACTTCGGACCCGCCGGGATGTCGGCCCGCCACCACATCGGCCAGCCAGTCCGACACCGGACGCCCCAGCCCTTCGAAGATGTCGTGAAACATCGCCGCCCGGATTTCGCCCTGCCACATCAGATCACGTGCGGCGCGGTTGGCGACCCGCAGCACCCCGTCCGGCCCGAAGACCATCAGCGCGACGGGCACTTCCTCCAGGTCCGAGCTGACAGTCGGGTCGCCCGGACGCGCCACCGGCTCGGGCACCGGCGCGCCCGCATCGGGTGCAGCGGGCGGCGCGAACTGGTCGATCCGCCAGAAATAGCGATCCTCGGCAGCCAGATGCACCGACAACCGCAGGACGCCGCCATGCACCGGCACATCCTGCGAAGCATGACCATCCGCCGCCGCCAGCCGTTGCAGCCGGAACAGCACCTCGCCCGGGGCCAGCATCTTCTGTCCCAGCGCCGCGACCAGCGACAAGGCGTCCGCGCCATAGCCCGCCTCGGCCGCAGCATTGCGCAACAGAAGCTGGCCTTGTGCGTCGGTAAGAAAGCAGGGCGCCACATCCTCGGCCATCAGGCTGAAGGCCTGCCCACGCTCGCGCCCGGCAGCGGCGCGCTGTGCAAGGGCGATGCCGCCCGACACCAGCCCCGCCCCGCCGACAGCCAGCGCGAGAACCATGCCGAACGGCCCTGCGCCCAGGACACCAAGGCCCCACAGGCCCGCAAGAATTCCCGCCAGTGCCAGAAGGCCAGCGGCCTTGCTCAGCGACCAGCGATCCGCGTCCAACAGGCGCACCAGCGTCTCCACAGTCATTCCCCCGGCTTGGACGCCGGGACATCCCGACCATCGACGCAAAAGCGTTAACCGAAGCTTAACCGCGTCGCCCTTTCGCGTCGAGGTTGTGCAGAACCCGTCACTGGTGCTGCAAAAGCGCCGCATAAAAGCCGTCGCCCCCCTCCAGCGGGGTCAGGCGACGGTCCTGCCGCAGCGTCCAGTCCGGGCAGGCGGCCAG
>JAKQLM010000031.1 GCA_029567145.1 Pseudomonadota bacterium | reverse complement strand
CTTCTTGCCCAGGAACCGGCCCAGGACCCAGGAGAAAAGCCGCGACAGGTCGTCCATCGCAAGATACATCGACGGCACCACGACCAGGCTCAGCACGGTCGACACGATGATCCCCCCGGTCACCGCGATTGCCATCGGCGCACGGAACGCCCCGCCTTCGCCGACCCCAAGGGCCGAGGGCAGCATCCCCGCCGACATGGCGATGGAGGTCATCACGATGGGCCGCGCGCGCTTGTGCCCGGCCTCGATCACTGCGTCGATCCGGGACATGCCCCGCACCCGCATCTCGATGGCAAAGTCGATCAGCAGGATTGCGTTCTTGGCCACGATCCCCATCAGCATCAGGATGCCGATCAGAACGGGCATCGACAGCGGGTTCTGCGTCAGGATCAGCGCCGCCGCCACCCCGCCGACCGATAGCAAGAGCGAAAAGATGATCGTGATCGGCTGCAGGACCGAATGGAACAACAGGATCAGCACGAACATCATCAGAAGGACGCCCATGATCATGGCGTTCTGGAAGCTGCCCAGAAGTTCCGCCTGCACTTCGGCGTCGCCCGACGGCGTGATCAGCACCGATGCCGGCAGGTCCAGCGCCGGCAGGATTTCCATGAACCTGGCGGTGGCCTGGTCCAGGACATAGCCGGGCGCGATGTCGGCCCCCAGCGTGGCGACGCGCAGCCGGTTCAGCCGCTTGACGACGGACGGGCCTTCCGACACCTCGACCGTGGCCACTGCCGACAGCGGCACCGATCCGCTGGCGGTCGCGATCTTCAGCGCCGAAATCCGGGCCAGATCGTCGCGCGACACGGCGTTCAGCTGCACCCGGATCGGCACCAGCCGGTTGTCGATCGACAGTTTGCCCAAGGCCGCCGACACGTCGCCGATGGTGGCGACCCGCACGGTCGAGGCGATCTGCTGGACCGACACGCCCAGCCGCGCCGCCTCTTCTGCGCGGGGGGTGATCTGGATTTCCGGGCGGGGCAGGGCGGCTTCGGTCGAGGCGTTCTGGAACATCGGCTCGGTCCGCAACGCGGCGTCGATCTTGCGGATCGCCTCGTCCAGGTCATCCTCGTCGGTGGACAGGATGTCGTAGGCAAAGGGCCGTCCGCCGCCGCCCATCGTCGCCGCCTTGAAAGCGCGCAGGTCGGGGACGTCGCGCAGGGCGGCAAAGACCTCGGCCTCGATCTGCGCCTGCGGGCGGACGCGGCCCACGACGGGAAGATCGGGCACCAGCGCCCCCAGGACCGGGATCTGCTGGCCCACATCCGTCAGGCGGCGGGCCAGGCCGTTGTCCAGCCGGTCCAGGATGATGGTGAAGGTCGCGCGCCGGATGTCGCGGTCCCCCAGGGGCGTGGAGCCGCCGATCACCAGCACGGACTTCACCCCGTCGATGTCGCCAATCGCGTCGCGCATCGCGTCGGTCGTGGAGACCGTGTCGTCCAGGGTCGACCCGGGCGGCAGTTCGACCGACACGACGATCCGGCTTTCGTCTTCTGGTGGAAACAGGCTGCCGGGGACCTGCAGCATGGCGATGACCGAGAAGATCACCACGACGACCGCAACCACCAGCGTGGCATAGTAGGTGGGCAGCCCGAACCCGCGCGTGCTGATCCGCACCAGCCACAGATAGCCGCGCATCAGGGCGCCGTCCTTCTGCCCCTCGTCATGGCCGACCGCATCCTTGGCGCGCATGAAATAGGCCGCCATCATCGGCGTGATCAGCCGCGCGACCAGAAGCGAGAACAGGACCGCAATCGCGACGGTCAGGCCGAATTGTCGGAAATACTGGCCGGGAATGCCGGGCATGAAACTGACCGGCACAAAGACCGCGACAATGGTGAAGGTGGTCGCGATCACCGCAAGGCCGATTTCGTCCGCCGCCTCGATCGAGGCGCGAAACGGCGATTTGCCCATCCGGATGTGCCGGGCGATGTTCTCGATTTCCACAATCGCATCGTCGACCAGGATGCCGGTGGCCAGGGTCAGGGCCAGGAAGCTGATCAGGTTCAGCGAAAACCCCAGAAGGTCCATCAGCCAGAAGGTCGGCACGGCGGACAGGGGCAGGGCGACCGCCGCAATCAGCGTCGCGCGCCAGTTGCGCAGGAACGCAAGCACCACAAGGATCGCCAGCAGGGCCCCTTCCAGCAGCGTGTGGATGGCGGCCTCGTAGTTGCCATAGGTGTAGAACACGGAATCGTCGACCATGGTGATGGTGACGTTCGGGTTTTCCGACCGCAGCCGGTCCACGACCGCATTCGTGGTTTCGGCCACGCTGACCTCGGACGCGCCCTTGGAGCGGAAGACCAGGAAGGCCACCGTCGCCTCGCCGTCGATGCGGGCAAAGCTCTTCAGTTCCTCGTAGCTGTCGATCACCTGACCCAGTTCGGTCAGCTTGACGAAACGGCCAGAGGGCAGCGCGATGGTGGTCTGGGACAGGGCCTCGACCGTGCCGCTGTCGCCCAGCGTGCGGATCGCCTGTTCGCCGGACCCAAGCTGCAGTTTGCCGCCGCCAAGGTTGGTGTTGGTGGCAGCGATCTGTGCGCTGACCGCTTGGGCGGTGACGCCGTAGCTGTCCAGCCGGACCGGATCAAGTTCGACCCGGATTTCGCGGTCAGCCCCGCCGATGCGGGTGACGCGGCCGATGCCCGGGCGGCCCTGAAGGGCCCGAGTCACGGTGTCGTCGACGAACCAGCTTATCTCCTCCATCGTCATGTCGGGGGCGGCGACGGCAAAGGTCATGATCGCCTGACCTTCGACGTCGATGCGGGTGACGATCGGGGCCTCGATCCCGCCGGGCAGGTCGCCGCGGATCTGGTCCACCGCGTCCTTGACGTCCTGCACCGCCTTGTCGGTCTGCACTTCCATGCGGAATTCGATCACCGTGGTCGACAACCCGTCGGTCACGGTCGAGGTCACGCGCTTGGCCCCGGTCAGGCCTGCGACGGCATCCTCGATTTCCTTGGTGATCTGCGTCTCCATCTCGGCGGGGGCGGCACCGGACTGGGCCACGCTGACCGCGACAAGCGGGACGTCGATGTTGGGAAACCGGGTGATCGGCAGGCTGTTGAAGCTTTGCCAGCCCAGCACCATCAGAAGGAAGAACGCCAGAAGGGGCGCGACAGGATTGCGGATCGACCAGGCCGAGAAGTTCATCGCTTGTCCCCCTCAGTTCGTCGTGCCAGAGGTCAGGACCGGATTGATCCGGTCCCCGGGCCGCACGAAGGCCCCGGCCTTGGCCACCACCAGATCGCCCGGCGCAAGGCCTTGGGTCACTTCGACCATGCCGCCGTCCCGGATGCCGGTCGTGACGGTCACCTGTTCCACCAGCCCGTCCTTGACCCGCAGGATCGTCGTCCCCTCCGGCCCGTTGCCGATGGCGCTGATCGGCACCGCCAGGCCTTCGCGTTCGGCGGCGATGATCTCGGCTTCGACATACATGCCGACCCGCAGCGCGCCGGTTGCGTCAACCGCGATCCGTGCCCGGCCCAGTCGGCTGGCCGCATCGATGGTCGGCTCGACCAGACGCACGGTTCCGGCCAAGGGCTCGCCCATGCCGACGCCGCGCAGCCGCGCGGGCTGGCCCGGCTTCAGCCGCAGGATGTCGCTTTCGGCCACATCTGCGCGCAGTTCCAGCGCCCCGTCGCGCACGATCACGAACATCGGCTGGCCTGCCGCCGTGGCAATCGCGCCGATCTTGGCGTTGCGCGCGACGATCTCGCCGGACACCGGGGCCTTGACCTCGGTCCGGCTCAGCTGCAGTTCCACGTTCTCCAGCCGCGCTTCGGCCAGCGCCAGTTGCGCCCGGGCCGATTCCAGCCCTTCCTTGGCGACATTCACCCGCGCCGCAGCCGAGGTGGCATTGGCCGCTGCCGTGTCGGCCTGCGCCTGCGGCGTAGAGCCCTGTTCGCTGAGCTTTGCCGTCCGGTCGGCCACGCGCCGGGCCTCGGCGGCGGCGGCTTCGGCTTCGACCAGCTGCGCTTCGCCTTGCGCGATCCCGGCCCGGGCGGCCGCCAGCGAGGCGACGCCTTCGGTCTTCTGCAGTTCCAGCGTCGATTTCGACAGCACCGCCAGAACCTGACCTTCGGTGACCATGTCGCCGACGTCGGCCTGCAACGCCTCAAGCGGCTGGCCTTCGATCAGGGGCGCGACCTGCACCTCTTCGACCGCGGCGATCAGGCCCGAGGCGATGACCCGGTCGGTGATGACCCGGGTGGTCACTTCGGCGACCGAAATCGCGGGCAGCACCGGGGCTGCGGTGTCCGGGGCTGTGGTTTCAGCGGCGGCGGCGGCCTCTTGTGCGGCGACCGGCAGGGCGGGCAGCATTACGCCAAAGGCAGCGGCAAGGATCAGGATCGGGCGCATGTCGGGGTCAGCCTTCTGCAACATCATCAGAGATTTCGGACAGGATACGGTCGACAACCGCGACAACCTGCGCGGCCAGCGGGGGAGCGGCGGGGCCGCACTGGCTGGTCCGCACGGCCATCGCCTTGACCAGCAGGATCAGCATCTGGCACTGGCCTTCATAGCGCACCAGCGCCTCGTCCACCGGGCGGCGGGTGATTGCGGCAAAGATCGTCGCCAGAAGCCGCTTGATGGTCTCTTCCATCTCGCGGGCGGCAAGGCCGATCTCGGGTTTGCGGATCGCGGCGGCGGTGATTTCGGCCCAAAGCTGGCCATCCTTCAACGCGTTCTCGTCGAAATGCGCCAGAATCCGGTCGCGCAGGCAGGTCATCGGCTGCGCCGACTGCTCGATTTCGGCGAACTCGGCCTGCATTTCCGACAGATCATAGCCGCACATGGCCTGCACGATGGCGGCCTTGGACGGGAAGTAGCGGTAGAAGTTGCCCACGCTCATGCCCGCAGCGCGCGCAAGGTCCTGCATCGACGCGCCGTCAAAGCCCTTTTTGGCAAAGGCCTGCCGGATCGAGGCCAGAATCTCGTGGCTGCGCGCATCGGCGGCGGGGGTGGTCAGGCTCATGGGGTGGATCCTGGGAATGAACGTTCATTCACGCAATTAGCCATGCCTGCCGAAACGTCAAGCAGAATGTTCCCGGCAACGGGCGGGCGCTTGGCTTTTTCGGGGATTTGGCTCAAAGGAGGGCGACGGCAAGGGACAGGATCGCATGGCCACGGGCATCAGCTTCACGATTTCGGCAACCGATGGCCGGGCGCGGACCGGCGCGATCAAGACCCCGAGGGGAGAGATTCGGACCCCCGCCTTCATGCCGGTGGGCACGGCGGCCACGGTCAAGGCGATGCTGCCGGAAAGCGTCCGTGCGACGGGGGCGGACATCCTGCTGGGCAACACCTATCACCTGATGCTGCGTCCGGGGGCGGAACGGGTGGCGGCCCTTGGCGGTCTGCACCGGTTCATGAACTGGGACCGACCGATCCTGACGGACAGCGGCGGGTTTCAGGTCATGTCGCTGGGCGCCCTGCGCAAGCTGACTGAAGAGGGCGTGCGGTTTTCATCGCACATCGACGGGTCCAAGCACATGCTGACGCCTGAACGCAGCATGGAAATCCAGCGCCTGCTGGGGTCGGATATCGTGATGTGCTTTGACGAATGTCCCGCCCTTCCGGCGGATGAGGCGATGGTGGCCCGGTCGATGCAGCTGTCGATGCGCTGGGCACAGCGCAGCCGCGACGCCTTTGGCGACCGTCCCGGACATGCGTTGTTCGGGATCATGCAGGGTGGGGTGTCGCGCGACCTGCGGGAAGAAAGCGCAAAGGCGCTGGCGGCAATCGGGTTCGACGGCTATGCCGTGGGCGGCCTTGCGGTGGGCGAGGGGCAAGAGGCGATGTTCGGCGTCCTTGACTACGCGCCGGGGTTCCTGCCCGCAGACAAGCCGCGCTACCTGATGGGCGTGGGCAAGCCCGACGACATCGTTGGTGCGGTCGAACGTGGCATCGACATGATGGACTGTGTGCTGCCCTCACGGTCCGGGCGGACAGGGCAGGCCTGGACGGCACGGGGGCAGGTTAACCTGCGCAACGCCCGGCATAAGGATGACCTCCGCCCGCTGGAGGATGGCTGCCAGTGCCCGGCCTGCCGGAGCTATTCCCGCGCCTACCTGCACCATGTTGTGAAGGCCTATGAGATCATCGGGTCGATGCTGCTGACCTGGCACAATCTGCACTACTATCAGGTGTTGATGCAGGGCCTGCGCGACGCAATTGCGGCGGGCGCGCTGAAGAAGTTCGTGGCGGCGTTCCACGCGCGGAGGGTTGAGGGCGATATCGAGCCGGTTTGACCCAGCCTACGGCATTGTTGGGCCTAGCAACGAAAGCTCGCCCGAAAAGGCTGCGGTCATCAGCACATGAAA
>JAKQLM010000021.1 GCA_029567145.1 Pseudomonadota bacterium | reverse complement strand
CCCCGGGGCCAGCACGGTCAGGGGCAAGCCGGTCACCAGCCAATGCGCCAGCGCCTTGACCGCGACCACGCCTTCCAGCGGGATCGGCGAGGTCGCCAGCAGGTCCAGCGAGCCGTCTTCGTGGTCCAGCGCAAACAGCCGGTCCAGCGACAAGAGGCAGGCCAGCAGCGCCCCCACCCACAGGATGCCGGGCGCGATGCGGCCCAGGGTCGCGCCTTCGGCCCCGACCCCCAGCGGTACCAGGACGGCAAGGATCAGAAAGA
Organism: Pseudomonadota bacterium; assembly: GCA_029567145.1. Classification (GTDB taxonomy): domain Bacteria; phylum Pseudomonadota; class Alphaproteobacteria; order Rhodobacterales; family Rhodobacteraceae; genus Tabrizicola. Next base: position 4,815 of record JAKQLM010000021.1, on the reverse strand, counting down.
ACGCCAGCCCCAGGCCAAAGCCCCCACCCGTTCGGATCGCCAACCTCAGGTCGCGCAGCAAAAGCGCCCTCATCCCGCGCCCCCCGGGCATTGCTCTTTGCCCAAATACTCCCGCCGGAGGCACCGACGCAGGTCGCACGCGGAACGGATCATGCAAAAGCCTCGTCAAAGCCGTCGCGGGCCAGGACCCGGACGCGATGCGGGTCAAGGTCCAGAACGCGCGCCTCCGGCAGGGACAGATCGACATGAGTGGCGATGATCGCGGCCCCGCCATCGGCCAAATGCTGGCGGACAACGCCCGCAAAGAGCGCGACCGAGCCGACGTCCAGACTGACCGTCGGCTCATCCAGCAGCCACAGGGGTCGTCCGGTGACCAGTAGCCGCGCCAGGCCCAGGCGGCGCTTCTGACCGGCGGAAAGCTCTCCGGCCCGGCGGCGGGTCAGGGGGACAAGGTCCATCGCCTGCACGGCGCGGTCGATGGCGGGACCGCCATAGATCGCGGCCCAGAAGGCCAGGTTTTCGGCCACGGTCAGGCTGGACTTCAGCCCGTCGGCATGGGCGGCATAGGCGACGGCATCGGGCAGGCAGTCGATGTCACCCGCAACGACAGGCTGCAGCCCGGCCAGCGTGCGCAGAAGCGTGGTCTTGCCCGATCCGTTCGGCCCGCGCAGCACCAGCGCCTGACCCGGATCGACCCGAAAGGACAGGTCCTGCAGGACGGTCACCCCGCCCCGCGCCACGGCCAGATTGCGCACCTTGATCACCATGCGCATGGCCTAGCCGATGCCGCGCGCGCGGAAAAGGGGAATGGTCAAGTCCGCCCCGCAACCCTATGTCTGGCCCAGCAAGAATGGAGACGAAGATGCACAGCATTCCCTTTGGTCGAACCGGCCGCCAGACCACCCGGATCGGCTTTGGTGCCTGGGCCATTGGCGGCACCTGGGGCGAGGTGTCGCTGGATGACGCCAAGGCCACGCTGCACGCCGCCCTGGACGAAGGCATGACCTTCATCGACACGGCGGACGTCTATGGCGACGGGCGGTCCGAACGGATCATCCGCGACGTGCTGGCCGAACGGGGCGGCGAGCGGCCCTTTGTCGCGACCAAGGCCGGACGTCGCCTGTCCCCGCATGTCGCCGAAGGCTATACCGGGGCGGCGCTGGAGGGCTTCATCGACCGGTCGCTGGCCAATCTGGGGGTCGACCGGCTGGACCTTTTGCAGCTGCATTGCCCGCCGACCCCGGTCTACGCGGACGGAGCGGTCTTTGCCGCGCTGGAGGCGATCAGGCAGAAGGGCAAGATTGCCGATTATGGCGTGTCGGTCGAAACGGTCGAGGAGGCGCGCGCTGCCATCCGCCAGCCGGGCGTGGTCTCGGTTCAGATCATCTACAACCTGTTCCGGATGAAGCCGGCCGAAGTGTTCTTTTTCGAAGCAAGGGCTGCAAACGTGGCGATCATCGCGCGGGTGCCGCTGGCCTCGGGGCTTCTGACCGGCAAGATGACGCGGGACAGCGTGTTTGCGGCAGATGACCACCGCAGCTTCAACCGCAACGGCGAGGCGTTTGACAAGGGCGAGACGTTTTCGGGCGTGCCCTTCGACGTGGCGCTGGAGGCGGTCGAGGAATTGCGGGCGCTGGTGCCAGCAGGTGCGACCATGGCGGCCTTCGCGCTGCGCTGGATCCTGATGGAGGATGCCGTGACAGTGGTGATCCCCGGCGCGAAATCCCCGGCGCAAGCGCAGGCCAATGCGGTGGCGGCAAAGTTGGCGCCGCTGTCGGCAGACGTGATGGAGGCCGCGCGGGGCGTCTATGGTCGCCTGATCGCGCCGCATGTGCAGCATCTGTGGTGAGCGTGCGATTTCTTTGAAGAAATCGCGCCGGAGCCTTCAAAGGCTCCGGTCCGGAGTTTTCAAAAACTCCGGCTCTCTAGGCGACCGGCAGCAGCGCCACAGCCACCCGCCGCCCCTCGCCCAGCAGGACATTGTAGGTGCGGGCGGCGGTGGGCGAGGCCATGACCTCGACCCCGATCCCCTGCCCTTCCAGCGCATCCCGAAAGGTCTGCGGGATATGGGCGATCTTGTCGCCAGTGCCGACGAACAGCACGTCGATCCGGCCCGCCAGTGACAAGGGTGCAGCGCTGTCGTCAAACCCGCCCCAGGGCCCGGCGTCCCAGGGGGTGATCAGGCAGGCCCCGCGCAGGACGTGGCCCGCGACGCGGAAAAAGCCCGGACCATAACCCTCGATCGCCTTGGCCGTGCCATAGGTGACTTCGGTCAACCGCATGTCAGGCATCGACGTTGGCGAATTCGTTCTTGTCCGACGACGTCTTCGGCTTGTCGCCGCGATCCACGCCCAGCATCAGGACGATGTTCTTGGCCATGTAGAGCGTGGAATAGGTGCCAAGGATCACCCCCAGCAACATGGCAAAGACAAAGCCCCGGATCACGTCGCCACCGAAGACCAGCAGCGCGACCAGCGAGATCAGCGTGGTCGATGCCGTCATGATCGTCCGCGACAGGGTTTCGTTCGCGGTCAGGTTCATCATCTCGCGCAGGGGCATCTGCTTGTATTTGGCCAGGTTTTCCCGCAGCCGGTCAAAGATCACCACGGTGTCGTTGACCGAATAGCCCAGGATCGTCAGCAGGGCCGCGACGATGGTCAGGTCGAACTTGATCTGAAAGAGCGCAAAGATGCCGACCGTCACCAGAACGTCGTGGACCAGCGCCGCGACCGTGCCGACGGCGAACTGCCATTCAAAGCGGAACCAGACATAGACCAGAATCCCCGCCGCCCCGGCAAACACCGCCATAAGCGCCGAGGTGATCAGCTCGGACGACACTTTCGGGCCGACCGATTCGACTGCCGGGAAGGTGATCGCCGGATCGACCGCCTTCAGCGCCGCTTCCAGGGCCGCAATGTCTTCGGGCGTGACCGCTTCCTGGCCGTCGCGGGCCGAGATGCGGATCATCGCGACATGCTGATCGTCGCGGAATGACGGGTCGGAAACCTCGGAAATCGAGACGTCGCCAAAGTCTTCGGCGGACAGGGCTTCGCGGTAGGTGCCGACATCCACCGCGGTGGTGGATTCGGTCCGGATCGTGGTGCCGCCCCGGAAGTCGATGCCCAGGTTCAGGCCCATGGTAAAGATCAGGACCAGGGACAGCACCATCGCCGCAATCGACAGGCCGAACGTGGCCCACTGGATGCGGAAAAAGTCGATGTTGGTCTTTTCGGGGACAAGCCGCAGTCGCCAGGCCATTTTCACATTCCTCCGGTCAGACCACGATCGTCTTGGGTTTTTTCCAGTCCAGCCACAACTCGACGATCAGCCGGGTGACGTAGACGGCGGTAAACATCGAGGTCACGATCCCCAGCCCCAGCGTGACCGCAAAGCCCCGCACCGGGCCAGAGCCTAGCCAGAACATGATCAACGCGGTCAGGAACCCGGTAAGGTTCGAGTCCATGATCGCCGAGAAGGCGCGTTCAAAGCCGACCTCGACCGCGCGGCGCGGGCTGGCGCCTGCACGCAATTCCTCGCGGATGCGTTCGTAGATCAGGACGTTGGCGTCCACGGCCATGCCCATGGTAAGCACGATCCCGGCGATGCCCGGCAAGGTCAGCGTCGCCCCGATGGAGGACAGGACCGCCATGATCAGCGCGATGTTGATCGCCAGCGCCAGATTGGCGAACAGGCCGAACACCCCGTAGGACGCGATCATGTAGAATGCGACCGCGACCATGCCGATCAGCGCGGCAGTCCGGCCCGCATCAATCGAATCCTGCCCCAATTCCGGGCCGATGGTGCGCTCTTCCAGGAAGGTCATCTTGGCGGGAAGCGCGCCTGCGCGCAGCAGGATCGCAAGGTTGGTCGATTCCTCGACGCTGAACGTGCCGGTGATGATCCCGGACCCGCCAGGGATATGGCTTTGGATCACCGGGGCCGAGATCACCTCGTCGTCCAGCACGATGGCGAACGGCGCGCCGATATTGGCCGCCGTGTAATCGCCGAACTTGCGCGCGCCGGTGGTGTCAAACCGGAAGCTGACGGCGGGCTGGCCGTTCTGGTCGAACGAGGGCTGCGCATCGACAAGGTCTTCGCCCGAGACGACGGGGGTATCCTCGACGATGTAGTACACGCCCTCTTCGTCCTGCGAGGGCAGGATCTTGTTGCGCGCCCCGGGGTTGGCCCCCGCATCGGTGGTGCGGCTGATCACGGCGTTGAAGGTCAACTGCGCGGTGGTGCCGATCACGTCCTTCAGTTCCTGCGCCGAGCCGATGCCTGGCACCTGGATCAGCACGCGGTCTTCGCCCTGGCGCTGGATCGTGGGTTCACGCGTCCCCGCCTGGTCGACGCGGCGGCGGATGATTTCCAGCGACTGCTGCAGCGTGCGTTCGTCGGTCGCCTGACGTTCGGCTTCGGACAGTTGCACGACGATGTCGTTGCCTTCCGCCGTGACGTCGATGGTGCTTTGCCCGACGCCGGTCAGCGAAACGACGCTGCTGCCCAGGGCGCGCACGGCGTCCAGGGCGGCTGCCATGCCGGCGGGGTTTTCCAGCGTCACGCGCAACACGCCATCGGGCGACGGCGCACGGCGCACGGCCCCGACCTGATCGCGCAGGTCGCGCAGCGCATCGCGCACATCGGGCCACATCGCGTCCATGCGGGTCTTGTAGACGTCTTCAACCTGCACTTCGGCCAGAAGATGCGCGCCACCGCGCAGGTCAAGCCCGAGGTTCATCAGGGCCGAGGGCAGGACCGACGGCCATTCCGCCAGCGCGGCGCTTTGCTCTGCAGTTGCGGTGCCGCCCGCCAGTT
>JAKQLM010000281.1 GCA_029567145.1 Pseudomonadota bacterium | reverse complement strand
GTCAGGCTGGCGATGCGGGCGACTTCCTCGACCAGGTCGGCGTCGCCCAGGATGTCCGGGCGCCAGGTCGGCGGGGTCACCGCGTTGCCGTTCAGGGTGAAACCCAGGGCTTCCAGCGTGGCGCGCTGGGTGTCTTCCGGGATCTCCATCCCGACGAGGCTGACCACGCGGGCGGGGTTCAGCTGATAGGTCCGCGTCGGGTCGATGGGGGTGCCGTCTTGCACCACGGTCCCAGCCTCGCCACCGCAGAGGTCAAGGATCATCTGGGTGGCAAGTTCCAGCCCCGGCAGAGTGAAGGCCGGGTCCACGCCACGTTCAAAGCGGTAGCGGGCGTCGGAGTTGATCTTCAGCGCACGGCCAGTGGCGGCAATGGTGATCGGGTCCCAGTAGGCGCTTTCCAGAAAGACGTCAGTGGTGTCCGGCGTGCAGCCCGACGCCTCGCCGCCCATGATCCCGGCAAGCGATTCCGGGCCGTGGTCGTCACTGATGACCATCTGGCCGGGGGTCAGCGTGTAGGTCTTGCCGTCCAGCGCCAGCAGGGTCTCGCCCTCACGCGCGGGGCGGATGTGCAGGTTGCCCCTGACCTTGGCGGCGTCGAAGACGTGCAGGGGGCGGTTCAGGCCAAAGGTGAAGTAGTTGGTGATGTCCACCAGGGCCGAGATCGGGCGCAGACCGATCCCTTTCAGCCGCGCCTGCATCCAGTCGGGCGACGGGCCGTTCTTGACGCCACGGATCAACCGACCGGCGAAATGGGGGCAGCCTTTGGCCTTGAGGTCCGCGTCAATGTGGATGCCGATGGGCGTGGGGAATTTGCCCGCGACCGGCGGTGCGGTGACGGGCTTCAGGGTGCCGAGGCCCCGTGCGGCAAGGTCGCGCGCGATGCCGTGGATGCCCAAAGCATCGGGGCGGTTGGGGGTGACCTTGATCTCGACCACCGGGTCGTTCAGGCCCTTCCAGTCGATGTAGCGCACACCCAAAGGCGCGTCGGACGGCAGTTCGATGATGCCGTCGTGGTTGTCCGACAGCATCAGCTCGCGTTCCGAGCAAAGCATCCCGTTCGAGTCCATGCCCCTGATATTGCCGGGTTTCAGGTCAACGCCGGTGCCCGGAACATGCGTGCCCGGCGGGGCGAAGACGCCCACCAGCCCGGTCTTGGCATTCGGTGCGCCGCAGACGACCTGGACTTCCTCGGACCGTCCCCCCGGACCGTCCGGGAAGGTTTCCACCCGGCAGACGCGGAGGCGGTCGGCGTTGGGATGCTGGACGGCCTCGATCACCCGGCAGATGCGAAAGGCGCCCAGCTGAGCGGTCGGGTCCTCGACACCCTCGACCTCCAGGCCAAGGTCGGTCAGCGCCTCGGCCAGCGCATCGACGGTGGCCGTCGTGTCGAGGTGATCTTTCAGCCAGGAGAGGGTGAATTTCATCGGTCTGGTTCCCGTAGCGGTGCGGCCAAGGGCTTAGCGCAAAGGCTGGGCAAGGGGAAGCGGGGTCAGGCCCGGGTCACCCAGAACCAGGCGTAGAACAGGCCGAAAAGGATGGGCTGGTGCACAAGGTAGATGATCAGGCTGTGGCGGCCCGGGAAGGTCAGCCGATGGGTCAGGCGCGACGGCATCCGGCCCGGCCAAAGCTCGATGCCGACTGCGCGGGCCAGGGCGATCCCGGCCAGTGCCGGGCCGGCCCAAGGGACAAGCGGGACATAATCGCCCATCATCGGCCGGGTTTCAGCCAGGCCGATCCAGACCAGCCACAGCGGGTCAAGGGCCGGGAAGCGGGGACCCCAGGCCGCGGCAAAGATTATCACGGCAAGGCAAAGGGTTACCGGCCAAGGCAGGCGCAGCGCGATCAGGCCCAGCAGGCTGGTGATGGCAATGGCGTGCAGGATGCCGAACCAGATCGTGCCGCCGGGGACGACCCAGATGCTGCCGATCGTCACCACCGCCGCGCCCGCCGCTACCTTGGCAAACCGGGTCCAGAAGGCGGGCCAGCGGATGCCGTGCCCGTGCGCCAGCCAGAGGCTGATGCCGGACAGGAACAGGAAGCTTCCGGCGATCATCCGGGCGAAATAGTACCAGAACGGCTGGGACGTGGTGCCCGGGTCGATCAGGCCAAGGAGAGCGAGGTCGAAGGTGAAATGGAAGATCACCATGCAGACCACCGCCAGGGTCCGGGCAAGGTCCAGCGGGATCAGGCGTCCGGCGCGGGGGGGCAGGTCTGCTGCGGTCATGGCGCTGACTTTGGAGGGGATGGACGGGGGCTGCAAGCCAGTTGGACCGGCGCGAGGGGGGCCGCGACAAGGTGAAGGTGCAACAAGGTGCGGCGGGGCGGGGCCCGGTGAAACGCTGTGTTAAGTCAGTGGGTTACCGCCGATCAGTCCCGTCTTTTTCCCGTCTTCATCGCGTCTTCCTTGCGTCTCTACGCGCGCAGAGACGATGGGCCGTTAACCAACCGACGCGAATCGTGCCGGGGGGAGGCGTTGAAGGCGACGACCCGGGCCAGCGCGGCCCCGGTCAGAACAGCTGCAACAGCCGCTTGAGGTAGTCGAGTTCTTCGGACGGGCGGGCGAGGTCCCCCGAGCGGCGGCGGATTTCGTCCAGAAGTTCCTGCGCACGCTGGTTCGGGTCGTTCTGCACCATGTTTTCGTCGCTGCCGATGCGAGCGGTTTCGCCCGGTTCACGGCCAAGGGGATCGCGGCCGTTCGGGTCGGCGCTGCCGAATTCGTCGTTCTCGCCATCCGCCCCACGCTCTTCGCGCTGTTCCTGCGCCAAGGCTTCGCCAAAGTCCTGCATGCCGTCGCGCATGGCTTCCATCGCCTCGGCCTGACGGTCAAGCGCGCCATCCAGGTCACCCCGGCGCAGGGCCTCTTCCGCCTCTTCCATCGCGCGTTCGGCGCGGTCGAGGTTGCGGCGGCCTTCTTCGCCCTGTTCGGTGCCGTCGCCCGGAAGCTGGCCATCCTGCAACTGACCCAGCCGGTCGCGCAGTTCCTGCTGGCGTTCGGTCAGGGTGCCCTGCCCGCCCTGACCATCCTGTCCCTGTTGGCCGGGATCTTGCCCGGGTTGCTGGCCGTCTTCCTGGCCCTGCTCCTGGTCGCCGCCTTCACCCTCTTGACCATCCTGGCCCTGCTGCATGTCGCGGTAGGCGTCGTCCGAGAGTTCCTGCTGGTCGCGCAGGGTGTCGCCAAGCTCGCCCATCGGGCCGCCCTGGCCCTGACCGCCCTGCCCTTCGACAACCTGCATGTTCTGCATCAACTGGCGCAGTTGCTCCATCAGTTCGGCGGCTTCGGCGGTCTTGCCTTCTTCCATCAGGCGCTGAAGTTCATCCAGCATTTCCTGAAGCTGGTCGCCCGACATCATCTGGCCCTGCATCTGGTCGGATTGCTGCTGGTCACCGGGGTTGCGCTGCGCCTCTTCGGCCAGTTCGCGCATGTATTCGTTCAGTGCCTGCTGCATTTCCTTCATCAGCTGGTCGATTTCTTCGGGAGAGGCCCCGTTCTTGATCGCTTCGTCCAGCCGGTCCTGCGCGCGTTGCAGGCGTTCAAAGCTGTCTTGCAGGTTGCCCTCTTCGACCATCAGCGCGATGGTCCACAGCTCTTCGGCAAGGCGGTCGCGTTCCTCGACCCCGAAGCTGGCCTTGGTTGCCTCCAGCGCGCGAATCGCGACGCGCAGGCGCAGGAAGGCACGCTCGTGCCGGATGAAGCCTTCGGGCGCATGGGTCACGGCCTTGAGCAGCTCGACCGCGCGGGGGCCGTTCACCCGGTTCCACAGGATGTCGCGGCGCATTTCGATCAGCGCGGCGGCAAGCGGGTCGAAGAACCGCTTGCCGGGAAGGGTGACACTGTAGGGTTCGGACTGGCCTTCCTGTCCGGCTGCATCGATGGCGGCAAAGACCATGGTCACCGGCAGGTTGGCAAAGACGTGCTTCGACAGGTCATCGACCAGCGTTTCGGTGATCTCTTCCCGCTTGCCGTTCAGGGGCATCGGCAGGTCCAGGATCACCGGGTCAACCGATTCCGGGTCGGGGATCAGCCCGTGGCGGCGGTCGATGGCGGCAAGGTCAAGGCTGACTGTCACCCGGCCCGCAACCACACCGTAATCATCGGTCGCCGTGAATTTCTGTTTGAAGCGGCCATCCGCCTCGCGCCCCATTTCGCCGCTGATCGCGATGGTCGGCAGGCCATCGGGCAATGCCGTTACCTGCCATTCGC
>JAKQLM010000807.1 GCA_029567145.1 Pseudomonadota bacterium | reverse complement strand
CGCCGCCCGCGCCGCCCGCGATGCGATCTGGACCGCGCGCGCTGCCCCCGGCTTTGCCGGGCCTGCTGCGGGGATCGTCCAGCGCCACGCCAGCCGCGCCGATGCCCGCTTTGTCAACGACCGCGCCCCCCGCCGACGCGCTGCCTCGGCGCAGTTGACGCTGGACCTGTGACCGATGCCGCCCGACGCCAGGCCCCTGCCCATTGTGGCAAGGCGCTGGGGGGGCGGCAAACCGATTCGCGGCCCATGGTTAACGGCCCCCGATCCCCCCGCGCGTAGAGACGCAGGGAAGATGCCGGAAAGACGGAAAGAAGACCGCCAGAATGACCCCAGATCGACAGTTTAACCCAGCGTTCCCAATGGCTTGTCAGAAGCCCGGCCCCCTGCCCCGCGCCGTTGCGCGGCCTTGGCCGATACCAGTCGTTAACCGGGGGTCGCAATGCCGCGCGGGGTAAAGAAAGCCGACCTGCCGCAAAAGACCTGCGCGACTTGCGGCAAGCCTTTCACCTGGCGGAAGAAGTGGGAGAAAGTCTGGGACCAGGTCCGCTACTGCTCGGACCGCTGCCGCGCGGGCAAGAAACCCTAGCGCCCGATCCGGCCCAGATGGGTGTCCTGAAACGCCGTGGGCAGTTTCAGCCCATAGCCGAACATCCGGTCGAACCCGGCATGGGCCAGCCACAAGAACCCCAAGGTGGTGATCCAGGGCAGGTCCATCATCGCCCCCAGCGCCAGGATTGCGGCGCCGAAACCGTAAATATGCACGGCATTATAAACACTTGCGCCGATCCGGGGGCCGGCCAGATAACCCGCAAAGGACAGGTCAGGCGCAAAGAACACCAGCAGGCAGACCCACCACTCCAGCGGTTGCCAGGGCTGGCGCAGCACCGCGACACAGGCGACCAGCACCAGCGCGCCCTCGGCCCGTTGCCACCGGACCGCAGCAGGCATCAGCCCCGCCGTCCCCGCCGCTCGCGCTTGGGGTCGCCGCTGGTGTCGCCCGTCCCGTCCGAGGCCGACGAGAACCCCCCCAGATGCGCCGAGATATCCTCCAGCGTCGGGCGCGGGCCTTTGGGCCGCGTCTCCAGCGCCTCACGCATCGCGCGCAGGTGTTCGGGCATCGTCCCGCAGCACCCGCCGATGATCCTCACCCCGGCATCCCGCGCCAGGACGGCATATTCCGCCATCAACTCTGGCGTGCCGTCATAGTGGATATGCCCGTCATGGTATTTCGGAATCCCGGCATTTCCCTTTGCAATCAAGGGCCTTTCCGTCCCGGTCGAGGCAAAGCCCAGCACGGTCCGCATCAGGTCCGACGCCCCCACGCCGCAGTTCGCGCCAAAGGCGATCGGCGGATTCGGCAGCTTTTCGACCATCGCCGCCATCGCCGCCGAGGTCACGCCCATCATCGTCCGCCCGGCTGTGTCAAAGCTCATCGTGCCGCACCAGGGCATCCCCGCCAGCGCGGCGGCTTCGGCTGCCGCCTTGTATTCCTCGGGCGCGCTGATCGTCTCGATCCACAGCACATCGACGCCGCCCTCTTTCAGGCCTTCGGCCTGTTCGTGAAAGATTTCAACCGCTTGGGCATGGGTCATCGTGCCCATCGGCTCGAAGATCTCGCCGGTGGGGCCGACGCTGCCGGCCACAACCACGGTGCGGCCTGCCGTGTCGGCAATCTCGCGGCCCAGCTCCGCGCCGACCCGGTTCAGCTCACGCACCCGGCCTTGCGCGTTGTGCAGCTTAAGCCGCGCCGCGTTGCCGCCAAAGGTGTTGGTCAGGAAAATGTCAGACCCCGCGGCCACCGCGCCGTTGTACAGCTTGCGGATATTCCCGGGCTTGTCGGTGTTCCAGAATTCCGGAGGTTCGCCCGATTCCAGCCCCATGTTGAACAGGTTGGTCCCCGTGGCCCCGTCGGCCATCAGCCAGTCGCGCGAAGAAAGCAGGCGGGTCAGCGCGTCGGTCATGGGTCGGGTCCTTCGGTTGCAAAGCTGCCCTTCCCTTGCCATGCCGCCGATGCCGACGCAAATTCATATTCCGCATCACATCTTGGGGTTTCCCTCATGTCGGGGGCGGGCCGCAGCACCGCGCGGGCGATTTCTGCGCCGCCGACCGCCAGCGACAGCCAGCCCGGCGCGGCGATGTAGCGCCGCTGCCAGTCCGGGGCAAAGCCCGCCTTGAACTGCCAAAGCCCGTCACCCGCGCGGGGACACAGCCGCCGCTCCAGCCGCGCGATCAGGCCTGCCTCGCCCGGGACGGCAGAGATCGGCACGGCGGCCAGCGACAGCCGGGCCACCCCCGCCGCGCGGGCTGCGGCCAGCGCCGCACGGATCATCGCCTGCGCAGTTCCGTCGGGCGCTGCGGGATCGGGGCGCAGAAGGTCCAGCACCCAGACCGGCTGCCCCCCCTCCCACCCGGCCAGAAATGTGGCAAAGCCGACCACGCACCCGTGCTGCCGCGCGACGATGGTCGGGTCATCTCCCAGCCGACCGACCGCAAAGCGCCCCATGGAAAAGCCGCGCTCGCGCCCCCGGGCCCGCACCCAGGCCGCGTTGACCCGGGCGCAGGCCTGCCGGTCGGGCGACAGGTCCAGCGCCGCTTTGACACCTGCGCTTTCGGCCCGGCGCAGCTTGCGGCGCAGGCCCGCACGACCGGCCCCGCCGTCGCAGAAACGGGCGGGGTCAAGCCACGCCTCGACCGCGACGGGCAGAAGCCGGAACCCCTGACGCCGCGCCGCGACCGCCTGCCGCGCCGACAGCTTGTACAGGACGGGAACCCGCCCCTCGGCCCGGGCGGCGCGTCGCATTGCCGCCGGATCGACCCCACCGGTCAGCGCCACCAGCGCATGCGGCGTGCGCCCGGCGACAAAACCCTGCGGGTGCCAGGCCAGGCCGCCCTGCCCGATCAGCGCCGCCTCGGGCGGGGGCGTGCGCGGCATCGGGCGGGCCGCGGAAACCGGCTTGCGCGGCCCGGAGCGCAGGGCCAGGACCGCCCCCACCCCGGCGGGAAGCGCCAGATAGACCAGCCGCCATGCCAGCGTCGCGGCCAGCACCCGCGGCAGATCAAGACCGGGCAGACCGGCAAGCAGCACCAGCTCGAACGCCCCGATGCCCCCCGGTGCGCCGGACAAAAGCCCCGCCCCCAGCGCCAGCAGGAACACCGGCACCAGGTCGCCGAACCCCACCGCGCCCGGCAAGACCGCCCAAAGGGCGATACAGGCGGCCAGGCAATCCATCGCCGACAGACCCAGAATGTTGAGCATTGTCAGAAGGTTCGGGGCCCAGCTGACCCGCAGGATCGGCCCCAGCACCGCAGGCCCCAGCAGCGCCGCCATCAACACCGGGGCCGCAGGGACACCGACCGGGGCCGGAAGGACCCACAGCGCCGCCAGCGTCAGCACCGCCCAGGCCCACAGAAACGAAGCCGAGACCGCCCCGGACAGCCGCAGCGCGCCCGTCGCCCCAAGGTCCGGCAGCATGCGCCAGCGCACCAGCGCCCCGCTCAGGACGCCAAGCCCCACCATCTGCCCGATTGCCAGCGCCGACACCCCTGCACGCCCCGCCCGACCAGGGTCGATCCCGGTGGCCAGATGCCGGTGCATGGTCCGGTCATAACCGGCAACGGCCAGATAGCTGGCCAGCGTGGCCACCAGGGCCAAAGCCCAGTCCGCAAGCGGAACACGGGCCACCGCCGCCCAGATCGCCGGAATATCGACCGTCTGCAGCCGCTGGATCAGACCGGGGGCCAGCAGGGCCAGGACGCCGGTCATCACCGCCAGTTGGCGCACAAGCGCCGGGCGCCACGCTGCCGCCCCCAAGTATCGCCCGCCCAAACCCGCGTCCCCCTGTCACATGAGACAGGCCTAGGGCAGCAGGATGGACATCGGGTTAACCGCTAAAATGCGGTCAAGTTTTCCGGGGGGCCAAGTATTCCGGGGCGCGGGCCAAAGCCAGGCCCGTGCCGCAGCGTTTCGTCAGATCTCGGACAGAAGCTGCGCCTTGGCGACCGGCATCAGTTCCCGCATCTTGGCGCGGATCTGGTCGGCGCTGGCCTTGCCGGCCAGATCGGCCACGACCTTGCGAACCACGTCCTCGTCGCCGGCTTCCTCGAAATCGGCGCTGACGACTTCCATCGCATAGGCCGCAGCCGCATCGCCGGACTTGCCCATCAGATCGGCCGCCCAGAGGCCCACAAGCTTGTTGCGCCGCGCCTCGGCCCGGAACTGCATCTCGCTGTCATGGGCAAACTTGGCCTCAAAGGCATTCTCGCGATCGTCGAAGGTGGTCATGGTGGCCCCCAGGGTTGGCGTTTCCTCCCATATGCCCACAGGACCGCCCTGCCGCAAGCCCCCTTGCAGCGCTTGCGCCCCGGGTTTCCGCCCTCGCGCCTTGCGACAGATCGACCCTTGGACTATAGGCCAAGGGAACATCCCCCCAGGGGGTCCGGGCCCAGGTTCGAACTCCGGTTCGAACTCTGGGCGGGACCCCGCATCGGAGACGGCATGGCACGGCGCAAGAAGGTCTACGAAGGCAAGGCCAAGATCCTGTACGAAGGGCCAGAGCCCGGCACTTTGATCCAGTATTTCAAGGACGACAGCGCGCCCACCGTCGCAGCCCCCGCCACGCTGGAAGGCAAGGGCGTGCTGAACAACCGGCTGTCGGAATTCTTCATGGCGGGCCTGAACCAGATCGGCGTGCCGACGCATTTCATCCGCCGGATCAACATGCGCGAACAGCTGGTGCGGATGGCCGAAATCATCCCGCTGGAAATCGTCGTGCGCAACTTTTCCGCCGGGCCGATGGTCGCGCGGCTGGGCATCCCCGAAGGCACGCAACTGCCCCGGCCCATCGTGGAATACTACTACAAGGACAGCCGCCTGAACGCCCCCCTGGTCGCCGAGGAACACATCGTCGCCTTCGGCTGGGCCAACCAGCAGGACCTGGACGACATCATCGCGCTGGCCTTGCGGGTCAACGATTTCCTGTCCGGCGTCATGATGGGCGTCGGCATCCGGCTGGCGGACTTCAAGATCGAGGTCGGCCGGATCTGGGAAGGCGATTTCATGCGCCTGATCGTGGCCGACGAGATCAGCCCCGACAGCTGTCGGCTGTGGGACATGCGGGTGCCCGAACGTCCCGACGGCTCGGCCGCCGATCCGCTGCCGATGAACGACGTCTACACCGAGCTTGCCCGGCGTCTGGGCGTGATGCCGTCGAATGTCACGCACACGACCAAGCCGACGCTGATCAACTGAGGGGCGACCCTTGCCCCTGACCCACCGCTTCGCCAATCACGCGCCAACCTGATCCAGGAGACCCCGATGAAAGCCCGCGTTACCGTCATGCTGAAGTCCGGCGTCCTTGATCCGCAGGGCGAGGCCGTGCGCCATGCGCTGGGATCGCTGGGCTTTCAGGGCGTCAACGGGGTGCGTCAGGGCAAGGTGATCGAGCTGGATCTTGCCACGACTGACTCCGCCACCGCTGAAACCGAGGTCAAGGCGATGTGCGACAAGCTTCTGGCGAACACGGTGATCGAAGGCTACCGCGTCGAAATCCTGTAGACCGGGTAGGGTGGGCAATATTGCCCACCTTACGCTTGCGCACCGCTGGACCTGGGGGCGCGAAACCGGCAGGTCACCCGCGCCCCGCCGCCCCAGGCAGGACCCGGCACTCTGCGCCCCAGAAGTTCACCGCGGCCCCCAACCGCATCCGCCAGGTGCCGCGCGCCGCCACCGCGCCTGATCTCCTTTTGAGGCCTGATATCCCCAGCCTTCCAGTCGCGGCTGCCCTGCTTCTGGCGCTGATCCTGCGGCTGCGCGGCGCGGGCAAGGTGGTGACGCAGAGTGCCGCCGACAGGAACTGACGCCCGCGTAAGGTGGGCGATTTGCCCACCCTACCGATGCAAGACCCGCAGCCAGATCCCGTCCTTGGCGCGGACCGTCAGATGCGCCACGGGCACCGGCACCCGGCCCGGCACAGGTTCGAACCGGAACGCCCGCACCAGATGCGCCAGCAGCAGCGTCCCCTCCAGCATGGCAAAGCCCGCGCCGGGACAGACCCTTGCCCCGCGCGAAAACGGCAGATAGCCGTCCCGCGCGGCCTCGCGCCCCTCTCCCGCCCAGCGGTCGGGGTCGAATGCGTCGGGGCGATCCCACAGCCGTTCATGCCGGTGCAAATGCCAGGGGCTGATCACCACCTGCGCCCCTGCCCGCAGGGTCCGGCCGCGAAACTCCTCTTCCACCCGGTTTTGCCGCACCATCATCGGCACGGGCGGGTACAGCCGCAGCGCTTCGCGAAACACGTCGCGGGTAAAGCGCAGGCTGCCCAGCACGCCGAACTCTGGCCGCAGCCCCGCCGCCTCTGCCGCGACTTTTTCCTGCACCTCGGCATGCGTTGCCAGAAGATACAGCGCCCAGCCCAGGGCCGAGGCGCTGGTCTCGTGCCCTGCCAGAAAGAAGATCGCCACCTGATCGACCATCTCGCCGGTCCCGAACGGGGCCCCGGTCACCGGGTCAGGCATCGTCATGATCTTGGTCGCCAGATCCGCCGGGGCCTCACCCGCCGCAATCGCCCGGGACCGCGCCGCCGTCAGGTCCGTGATCAACCCACGGATCACCCGGGCCGAAGCCTTGGTCGCCCGCCGGTGCAGACGCGGAACCCAGCGCGGCAGGGGCAGGAAGGCGGCCAGGTTCAGGATCGGGGCCGACCGCTGGTAGGCGCGGAATTCGTGGAAGACCGCCTGCGCCACCTGGTCCTCGATCGGGATCGAAAACAGCGTCCGGAAGATCACATCCGCCGCCGCGTGGCTGGCGGCAAGCTCTGCCTCCACCTCGCCGGGTTGCATCCGCGCGACGGCTGCCTCGGCCGCAGCCCAGATCGCAGGAAAGCTGTCCTTCAGCCGCCCGCCCTCGAACGCAGGGTCGATGATCCGGCGTTGGTGCAGCCATTCCTCGCCATTGGTGACGAACACCGACCGTCCCAGAAGCGGCACCAGCCCCTCGGTGATGCGGCCCGATTTCGGGAAATCGGCGGGCCGTTCGTCCAGGACGCGGCGCACCAGCGCGGGGTCGTTGCACAGATAGCTGCGGAAGAACGGCGTGCGAAACTCGGCCATCCAGGCGCGATACAGCCGCTGCGGCTGCGCCGACAGGATGTCGCGCCGGAACAGGCGCAGATAGCCCCACAGCGACACCCGGTCGGCCCGGGGCTCCGGTTTCGGCGGCAGGGTCATGCCACGTCCCGATAGGGGCTGAACACCGCCTCGATCCGGCTGGCCGAGGGTTTGCGACCCCGAAACCGGTCCGCCAGCGTCACCGGACCCGCCGTGATGCGGAAATAATCATAGTCGCCGGGCCGGTCGAAGGCGCAAAGATACTGGAAATGCAGCCGGAAGAACCGCCGCCGCAACTCCTGCCACCGCTCGGGGCTCAGCGTCTGGCTGAACGCCGCCGAGATCACCAGCGGCCAGCGCTTGCCCGGCGTGGCGACGCCGCTGACCGCCACCGGATCGCACAGCGCAAAGGAACAGCCGTCACCGGGCGCGCTGACGTCGATCCAGGTCAACTCGCCCCGTTGCGACAGATACTCAAGGTCGCCGCGCAACTTGCGCGCTGCAGGCAGAAAGGACGCCATCGGCACCGCCTGCCCCAGCGACAGGAACCCCAGCGCCGGTCCGGTCGGCACCCCGTCGCGGATCAGGTCGGCCAGCACCGTCACCGCCAGATGCACGCCCGAGGAATGGCCGACCACCAGCACCTCGTCCACCCCGCTGTCCAGCGCCGCACGCACCCGGCCCCGAAACACCGCCAGCCGCTTCAGCAACGCCGCCGGATAGGCCCCGTGTTCGACGCCGGTAAAGGCATAGTCGTGCATCAGGTAGTAGACGAAAAGCCGCCGGTCCATGCGGCGAAAGCCCTCCAGCACCGCATAGCCCACAGCCAGCGCCAGGGGCCAGCGCAGCCAGGCCCCCGGCACCAGCCACGCCACCAGCCACAACACCAGCCAGCCCGCGACCAGCGCCACCAGCGCCTGCGCGACCAGCAGCACCGCCGGATAAAGCGCGGCAATCATCGGCCCCTTGCGCAACCTCAACAGGTGCAGCAGCGCCCCCGACACCCCGAACACCCAGATCGCGCGCAAAAGCAGCCAGTAGGTCCCCAGCACCCCCCGCTCCATGCTGGACTTCACCAGATCGGACCACATCAGGATCTCGATCTCGGCCTCGGCGGGGGCCTCCATAAGCGAGGTCACCCGCCAGCCATAGGTCTCGCCCGACCGGGGCTGGATCGCCAGCGCATAGCCGCTGATCGCGGCTTGGGCGGCCCCCTCCTTGCGGTAAAGCTCGCGGTAGCGGCGCGGGGGGAACGGATCGTAGCCCGGAATGTACAGCACATGACGCCGAAAGACGCCCGACCCGCCTGCCCCGCCTACCCTGTCGTCCGCTGAACTCACGCCCATCCCGCCGGTCTGTCACCGCCACCTTAACCGAGCGTGAAGCGGATGGAAATCAGCCCGGCAAAGGCACGCCAAGCGCGTCGTAGGTTTCCAGCATCCAGTAGCTGAAGTCGGTGAAGAACCCGGTGACCAGCGCCAGGCCGACGACCAGCAACAGCCCGCCCATCAGCCGTTCGATCAGCTTCATGTGACGCTTCAGCCTGGCCATCAAAGTCATTGACCGTTCAATGAAAATCGCCGCGACCAGGAACGGCAGGCCCAGCCCCAGCGCATAGATGCCCAGCAACAGCGTCCCGCGCTCCATGTTGCCTTCCTGCGCGGCCAGGGACAGGATCGCGCCCAGTTGCGGGCCGATGCAGGGCGTCCAGCCAAAGGCAAACGCCAGCCCCAGCACATAGGCCCCGAAGGCCGAGCCGCCGCGTTCCCCCGCATCCATCCGCATCTCGCGGTCCAGCACCGGAATGCGGAACACCCCCAGGAAATGCAGCCCGAAGACAATCACCACCACCCCGGAGGCCCGGGTCAGCCACAGCTGGTTGTTCAGGACAAACGCCCCGAACGCCGAGGCGGTGAAGCCCAGGATCAGGAACACCGTCGACAGGCCCATGACAAAGAACACCGCGGGCAGGATCACCCGCCGCCGCGCCTGGCCGGTGCCGGTCATCTCGCCCATGCTGATCCCGCCCATGTAGGCCAGATAGGGCGGCACGATGGGCAGCACGCACGGCGACAGGAACGACAGCACGCCTGCCAGCAGCGCCACCAGCATCGCGGGCAGAAGGGCAGCGTCGATGATCTCGATTCCGAACATGATCCCTTGCAGATAGCGGGTTTCGCAGGCCCCGTCACCCGGACAGAGCGTCACATCCGCGTGGCGTGACTGTAACCTTGCCGCGACCCAGGGGGCCCGCTACACCCGGGCCATGATCGACTGGGATGACATGGTGGACTGCGAGGGGCTTTTGTGCCCGCTTCCCGTCCTGCGCGCGCGCAAACGCCTGCTGGCGCTGGCACCGGGCGGCATCTTGTGCGTCCGCGCGACCGATGCGATGGCCGCCATCGACCTGCCGCACTTCTGCAGCCAGTCGGGCCATGCCTATCTTGAAGCGCGCCAGGATGGTGCGGTGACGCTGCACCTGATCCGCCGCGGGTAGATCGGAAAAGGGCGGCCCTTGCGGACCGCCCTTGTCTCAGATCAGCGGCCCAGCGACCACCAGCCCTTGCGCCTGGGCTTTTCCGGCCCGTCGTCAACCGGGGCCGCAGCCTCGGCCGGGTCGGGCACCACAGTCTCGGCAACCGGGATCATGCCGGGATCGGCGGCAAGCGTCGGCGCAGCGGGCTCGGACACCGGATCGGGCACCGGCTCGGCTTTCGGCTTGCGGGTCCGCGCGGGTTTGGGGGCCGGGGCTTCTGGCGGGGCTTCTGCCGCAGCTTCTGCCGCAACCACAGGCGCAGCCTCTGGTGCAGCGGCGTCCGCCGTGACCTCGGCCGCCGCCGCCTTGGCCCGCGACGGGCGCTTTTTCGGCGCGGGTTTCGCGTCGGCAGCGACCTCAGCGACCGGCTCTGGCATCGGTTCTGGAATCGGTTCTGGCACCGCTTCCGACACAGCGCCGGCCCTGGCCGCCGCCGCCTTCGATCCGCGCGGCTTGCGGGTCAGCTTCGGCTTTTCAGCCGGGGTTTCCCCGGCGGCAGGGTCCGTCGCGCCAGCGTCAACCGCCACGAGGTCGGCGCCAGACGCATCGCCTGCATCCTGATCGTCATCGTCGTCATCGCCTTCGTCGCCGTCCAGGGCCGCGCCGTTTTCGCCGTTGACTCCGTCACGCTGGCCGGGCTTGCGCCGCCGCCGCCGCCGCCGCTTTTTCTTCGACGGCTGGCCGTCGCCATCCACCGCTGCGGCCGCTGCCGGGGTCGGCGCTGTGGTTGCGGTCTCGACTTCGGCGTCCGCCTCTTCCTCGTCGATCAGATCATCGACCAGATCGTCGTCCTCTTCCTCGACCGGGGCCCCCATCAACCCGGCATGACCCGAGATCACCGGAGCCTCGGGCACCGCCCGGATTGCCGTCTTGAACTTTTCGATCGAATAGTCGGGGCTGATCAGCATCGGATCGGCCTCGATCCGCACCGCCATGCCGTAGCGCGCCTCGATCAGGGCGATATGTTCGCGCTTCTGGTTGATCAGGTAGTTCACGATCCCGATCGGGGCCTTCAGCAGCACCTCTTTCGACCGCTTCCGCGTGCCCTCTTCCTCCAACGCGCGCAGGACCTGCAGCGCCATGCTGTCGTCGCTGCGGATCAGGCCGGTGCCATGGCAATGCGGGCAAGGCTGGGTCGTCGATTCCAGCATGCCGGGCCGCAGGCGCTGGCGGCTCATCTCCATCAGGCCAAAGCCGGAAATCCGGCCCACCTGAATCCGCGCCCGGTCGGTTTTCAGCTTGTCCTTCAACCGCTTCTCGACCGCAGCGTTATTGCGCCGCTCTTCCATGTCGATGAAGTCGATGACGATCAGACCGGCAAGGTCGCGCAGACGCAGCTGGCGGGCCACCTCGTCGGCGGCCTCCAGGTTGGTCTTCAGCGCGGTGTCTTCGATCGACCCTTCTTTCGTCGCGCGACCGGAGTTCACGTCGATCGCAACCAGCGCCTCGGTGACGCCGATCACGATGTAGCCGCCCGATTTCAGTTGGACCGTCGGGTTGAACATGCCCGCCAGATAGCCCTCGACCTGGTACTTGGCGAAAAGCGGCGTTGCATCGGCATGCCGCACCACCTGCTTGGCGTGACTTGGCATGATCATCCGCATGAAGTCCTTGGCGGTGCGGTAGCCGCCCTCGCCCTCGACGATCACCTCGTCGATCTCGCGGCTGTAAAGGTCGCGGATCGAGCGTTTGATCAGATCGCCTTCCTCATAGATCTTGGCGGGGGCAATCGACTTCAGCGTCAGCTCGCGGATCTGTTCCCAAAGTCGCATCAAGTATTCGTAGTCGCGCTTGATCTCGGGCTTGGTCCGCTTGGCCCCTGCCGTCCGGATGATCAGACCGGCGCCTTCCGGCACCTCGATCTCTTGCGCGATCTCTTTCAGCTTCTTGCGGTCGGCAACTTGCGTGATCTTGCGGGAAATCCCGCCGCCCCGCGCGGTGTTCGGCATCA